>SLEW01000160.1 GCA_007124575.1 Bacteroidales bacterium
CCTTCAAAAATGTATAACTCTTTGACTTTGGATTTTTCAACGCGCCCGTCTCTTTTCACCAGAGAAATATTCATCCCGGCCTGTATGCTTCCACGCAGGATTCGCCCCACGGCAATTCGCCCGGTGTATGATGAGTAATCGAGCGAAGAGATCATCATCTGCAGGTTGCCCTCAGGAATGACCGGCGGAGGAACATGCTTTACGATGACATCCAGGAGTTGACTAACATCCTCTGTTTCCTTCTTCCAGTCATCCGACATCCAACCCTGCTTGGCGGAACCAAAAACTGTGGGGAAGTCAAGCTGGTCTTCGCTGGCACCCAAAGAGAACATAAGATCAAAAACGGCCTCCTGTGCAGCATCCGGATCACAGTTGGGTTTGTCAACCTTGTTGACTATCACGATGGGTTTCTTGTTGAGCTTTAAGGCCTTTTCAAGCACAAAACGGGTCTGCGGCATAGGGCCTTCAAAGGCATCAACCACCAGCAGGACCCCATCGGCCATGTTAAGAACGCGTTCAACTTCTCCGCCAAAATCAGAGTGTCCGGGGGTGTCAATAATGTTGATCTTTACATCCTTATAGCTAACGGAAACATTTTTAGCCAGTATGGTAATGCCGCGCTCGCGCTCCAGGTCGTTGCTGTCAAGGATGAGATCCCCCATGTCCTGATTGTCACGAAAAAGTTTTACCTGGTGAAGAATACGGTCTACGAGGGTAGTCTTGCCGTGATCTACGTGTGCTATGATGGCGATGTTGCGTATGTTTTGCATGTATGATGTAGCTAATTAAAATAGGTGCAAAAGTACGCTTTTAAATTGGTATCTGCTACACTTAATAATCCTTCCTGTCTTCTGATCGGCTCATTCATGCACCTTCCGGCCTTCCAGCATTTTAACCTTCCAGTCTTTCGACACTTCGGCCTTTAATTATTATCTTTGCATGGTTTAATCAGAATCTTCATAAATACATATCTGCCCGAGCCACATGAAGGAAATAAACGATCCCCTATGGTACAAGGATGCAATCATTTACCAGTTGCACGTAAGGTCTTTTTTTGACAATAACGGCGATGGTATTGGTGATTTTAAAGGCCTGATAAAAAAACTCGATTATATCAAAAGCCTTGGCGTCAATACCATATGGCTGCTGCCTTTTTATCCTTCTCCTTTAAAAGACGGTGGTTATGACATTGCCGACTTCACTGACATCAATCCTGAATATGGTACGTTATCCGATTTCAGGCGTTTTGTACGTGAGGCCCATGATCGTGGCCTTCGAATCATCACGGAGTTGGTGCTTAACCATACCTCCATGGAGCATAAGTGGTTTCAGCGGGCAAGGCGTGCCAAACCAGGAAGCACTTACCGCGACTATTATGTATGGAGTGATACACCTGATAAATATAAGGATGCACGCATCATTTTCCAGGATTTTGAAGTTTCTAACTGGACTTATGACCATATTGCCGGGGCCTATTACTGGCACCGTTTTTATTCGCATCAGCCCGATCTGAATTATGAAAATCCCAGGGTTCAGCAGGAAATATTCAAGGTGTTGGATTTTTGGTTTAAGGTAGGTGTGGATGGTTTCCGTCTGGATGCCGTGCCATACCTTTACCAGGCAGAGGGCACCAACTGTGAGAATCTTCCGGAAACACACGTTTTTCTCAAGAAGTTGCGCAAATATGTGGATGACCGCTACGGCGACCGCTTGTTGCTTGCAGAGGCCAACCAGTGGCCTAATGATGCCATTGCCTACTTTGGTGACGGGGATGAATGCCACATGGCGTTTCATTTTCCGTTAATGCCCCGGCTCTATATGGCGCTACGCATGGAGGACCGTTTCCCGGTGGTGGACATCCTGGAGCAGACGCCTGAAATTCCGGACAACTGCCAGTGGGCCATCTTCCTGCGTAACCACGATGAGCTTACCCTGGAGATGGTGTCGGATGAGGAGCGGGATTACATGTACCGGGCCTTTGCGCAAAACCCCAGGAAACGTGTTAACGTAGGAATTCGCAGGCGTCTCTTTCCGCTTTTGGGAGGTGATGCACGAAGCATTGAACTGCTCAACATGTTGCTGCTTTCATTACCCGGAACACCTATTATCTATTACGGCGACGAGATCGGGATGGGTGACAACTACTACCTTGGCGACCGGGATGGTGTCCGGACACCCATGCAATGGTCGCCTGACAAGAACGCCGGTTTCTCAAATACTGATCCCCAGCGCCTCTTTTTGCCGCTGGTCATCGATCCGGATTACCACTACACCTCGGTCAATGTGGAGAACCAGGAGAAGAACCCTTCATCATTTCTTTGGTGGCACCGGCGAGTGATCGCCAAGCGTCGTCAATACAAGGCTTTTGGCCGGGGAAACCTGAAGTTTGTGAACACCAATAACCCCAAAATCCTGGCATACATTCGCTCATTTGAAGATGAAGACATCCTGGTGGTGGTCAACCTGTCGCGCTATTCCCAGCATGTGGAACTGGATCTTTCTGATTATGCCGGTGCCACGCCGGTGGAAGCTTTCAGCCGCAACCCGTTTCCCATCATCGGCGAACAACCCTGGTCTTTCTCCATGCAGTTTAAGAACTATTTCTGGTTTGAGCTCCATAAAGCAGGGCAGGATCTATATTCCAAAAAGAAGATCAGCAGGGAGAAGCCGCTGGTATTGCAGGAGGGTGAATGGGGCCGGATGGATCCCGACCTGCAGCACGTAATCAAAGAACGGCTATATAATTACCTGATACACGTGCAATGGTTCCGGGGTGATACCCGCAAGCTGAGAGACATCAACATCATTGATGTGGTGAGGATGGCCGAAAAACATCATGCCCCTTATATTTTCATCATTGAATTGGATCTGATTGAAGGGAAAAAGAACACCTATATGATGCCGGTATCGCTGGCATTTAACAACAAGGCAGAGGACATCCAGTCTCACTTTCCGCATGCAGTAGTGGCTCCGGTAGTTTTAGGAGAGGAGCACGGCATTATTTATGATGGCTCGGCCGATAAGACCATCCAGGATAGCCTTTTCACCCTCATCGAAAAGCGTGCTGGTCTTCCTGGTATGAATGGCAGGCTCAGGGCGAAGTCAGGGCGTCTCTTTAAAAAAGCACTTGAGAACCATGCTCATCTTACCCCACACCTGGTTTCCTCACGGGAGAACAACGCTTCCATTATTTATGGCGACCGCTTCTTCCTGAAACTATACCGTAGCCCGCAGGAAGGGATGAACCCCGATGTGGAGGTGATGAAGAGCCTGACGCGCCACGCGGAATTTCCTCACATTCCACAGTACCTCGGCCGCATTGACTATCGCAACCCCGGGCTGGAAGACACGTCGATCGCCATGCTCATGGAGCTGATCCCGAATGTGGGCAATGCCTGGAGCATGACGCAGACCGCCATCGAAAGCTTTTTCGACAAGATCCTGGCGGAGAAGGAAGGCTATGACAGAGTCGGTCAGGTGCACCAGAATGCGCTCCTGGAACATATCGACCCGTTTTTCCTGGAGATGATCTCCCTTCTGGGACGTCGCACAGCAGAAATGCACCAGGCACTGGCCTCCCTTCAAGACATCGCCGGTTTTGAATCTGAGGATTTTTCCCTGCTATATCAGAAATCCCTCTATCAGGCAATGCGCACCTATGTTAAACGGTCCTTCCAGGTCATCAGCAAAATAAAGCCCGAAGTGGCCAAAAAACATCAGCAACTCCTGCAGGATATACTGGACAGCGAATCGCACTTCCTGGACAATATACGTCACTGGCTGGAAGAAAAAAAGATGGCGGCAAAGAAAATCCGTATCCATGGTAACTACAAGCTCGATAAGGTGCTCTATACCGGCAAAGACTTTAAGGTTATCAACTTCGAAGGAGAGCTGGAGCGCTCATTCAGCGTACGCAGGATCAAACAGAGCCCCCTGAAGGATGTGGCTTCCATGTTAAGTTCTCTGCACTATGCTATCTATAGTGGATATTACAAACGCAAGGAATTTGTGCCAGTAGACACTTTTTACCTCCGCACCCTGATCGAGCAGTGGTACCAGCGGGTGAGCACCACATTTATGCAAGCTTACCTGGAGCAGGTACAACCCGCAGGACTCATCCCTGAAGACCCAACGGGCCGGGAAAACCTGCTGAACCTCTATATGTTTGAAAAAGCCGTGCAGGAGCTCGAATACTTTGTGAAATACAAACCGGGCTTACTGGTAGAACCTCTGAAGATTCTGCAAAAGCTCAGGTGATAAAAATATTTAGCGAATAGCTAAAAGCCAACAGCCAAAAGCGAATGGTAATAAATATGTGGATGATTTTCCCCATCATGAAGCATGTTCTGCCCCATTATAGAGCCCGTATGGCTTTCGAAAACATTCGTTCTGTCAGCACTTCCCTGACTGCCAGTTTTTTCTAACAAAATGGCATAAATTATGTTATCTTGGTGGTGTAATTTCATTAACCTGCACTATGCAGGCTAAAAATGCAACATCATGAGTAAACAAAAAAAAGCACTCCAAGCGAAAGAGATAGATGCCATCATTTTTGATCTTGACGGCGTAATCACACGAACACGTAACACCCACATGAAGGCCTGGAAGTTCCTGTTTGATGACTTTTTGAAGTCGCAGGGACGCGATGATGAAATGGATGAGCTGGACTACATTGATCATATTGACGGGAAGCCCCGTTTTGAGGGCGTTAAGGACTTTCTGGAATCGCGTGACATCGAGCTGCCTTACGGTCAGG
The DNA here is from genome assembly GCA_007124575.1 of Bacteroidales bacterium. Lineage (GTDB taxonomy): Bacteria > Bacteroidota > Bacteroidia > Bacteroidales > UBA7960 > PUPG01. The sequence continues at coordinate 4,757 of SLEW01000160.1, forward strand.
AGAATGATTCCCCCGGCCATGATACCATATGCGCCCTTGGAAACATGAAGAACAAGGAGTTTCAGCGGTTGGTGAAAACGGAAGGCGTGGAAACCTATGAGGAAGCTGTGGACAGGCTGAAAGAGTATAGGGGAAAAGGCATAAAAATGGCGGTGGTGTCTTCCAGCAAGAACTGCAAAACCATCATCGAGCAGGTGGGCCTGGCGAAATTCTTTGATTCCCGTGTGGATGGCGTTGTGGCTTCTGAACGCGGACTTAAAGGGAAGCCTGATCCGGACATCTTTCTTGAAGCCGCCAGGGAGCTTAATGCACGCCCCGAAAAAAGTATTGTGTTTGAAGATGCCATCTCCGGTGTACAAGCCGGCCAGTGGGGTTTTTTCGGGCTTGTTGTTGGTGTGGCACGTCATAACAACGAAAAGGCCCTGCTTGAGAGTGGTGCCGACATCACCATTTCAGACTTTGATGATTTCGACCTTTTCGAAGATGAAGAATTGACGGGTTATTTCCGGTCGTCGAAGCCTATGGTATTTTCTGAGGAAGCAAGGGTATTTGACCTCCTGAAAGAGAAAAAACCTGCTTTCTTCCTGGATTATGACGGCACCCTTACACCCATTGTGAAAAGGCCAGAAGATGCTGTAATCAGTGAAGAGATGCGGGATACGCTCAAGGAGCTGGCCGACCATTTTACCGTGGCCGTGGTCACCGGCAGAGACAAGGAAGATGTAAAGAACTTCATAAAGTTGGATAACCTCATCTATTCGGGAAGTCACGGATATGTGACTGAGGGGCCTGATGGCCTGTACATGCAGCATGAGAAGTCGGAAAAGATCATCAGCAAACTGGATATTGTGGAAAAAGATCTGCACGATCTGCTTGAGGGACATACCGAAGGGGTGCAAATAGACAGAAAGAGGTATGCTATTGCCGTTCATTACCGCAATGCTAAAAAAGAGGATGTCCCCTATGTTTTCCAGGTGGTGGAAAAGATGCTTGATAAGCATGACGGCCTAAAAACCGGCGAAGGAAAGATGGTGGTGGAGATCAAACCCGATATCGACTGGCATAAGGGCAAGGCCGTGCTGTGGATCTATGAGGCCCTCGGTCTGGATAAGGATGATGAAGTAATCCCGGTCTATATCGGAGATGATGTGACCGATGAAGATGCTTTCAAAGCAATCAAAGACTTCGGACTGGGCATCCTGGTGGAAAACCACGGCCAGGAAACGGAAGCGTCATACAGCCTGAAAAACGTGTTTCAGGTGAGGGCGTTTTTTCAGAAACTCATTGAATAATGTGATAATGTGCTAATTTGATAATGTGCTAATTTGCTAATGTGATAATGTGCTAATGTGATAATGTGCTAATTTGCTAATGAAAGAAATCTATGGGGTTGTTTTGATAATTACGGGCGTATTAGTTTATTGTCATGGGAGAACGCAGATTAACGCGGATGGCCTGCGTCCAGCGCGGATGAACGCTGTGGATTTTTTATAAATCTTCCATAGATGTCCTGATTCTTTCAAAACAACTAACGAGATCATGGCAAAAGCTATCGCGAAAATCCACGTTAATCCGCGTTGCGAAGCATCCGCGCCAATCCGCGCCAATCCGCGTTAATCCGCGTTCATTCATGTTATGCCGCTAAAAACCCCTGTTCTTTCAAAGCACAACCCCGCACGCCCTAAAACATCCTGATTACCAATTAATTAGCACATTAGCACATTATCAAATTAGCACATTATCAATAGGCACATTAGCAAATTAGCACATTATCAATAGGCACATTATCAAATTAACACATTAAAAACTAACGTATTATGTCAGATAAAGACCGGAATAAGGACAAAAACTGGTATGTAGAA
>SLEW01000173.1 GCA_007124575.1 Bacteroidales bacterium
AGTAGGGAGTAGGGAGTAAGAAGTAGGATGGGTTACACTTTTTGTAAACCAGAATCGGGATTATGACATATTAGCTGGAGGGAAAGTTTTGGTTTTTGGGATGGATTAAGGTTATTCGTTTAATAATAATACAAAAACATATTCATGCGACAGTTGCGTGTGTCCATATTATTTATGCTGATGGTTTTGGTTGCCGGGGTTTTGTTTTCCTGCAGGGATGATGGGATCGACCCGGATCCATCGGTTCGGCTGAGTTTTTCGGCTGATTCGCTTTTGTTTGATACGGTTTTTACGACTGTAGGATCGGCAACACGCTCTTTTAAAGTCTATAACGATCACGATGAGAGGGTTCGCATCTCTTCTGTGGCACTGGCAGGCGGTAGCAACTCATACTTCCGTATGAATGTGGATGGCCGGTCAGGCACCGTAGTGGAAGATGTTGACGTAGAAGCCAACGACAGCATATATGTCTTTGTGGAAGTTACTGTTGATCCTGTAAACCAGGATCTGCCTCTTACCATCACAGACAGCATCGAATTCAACATTAACCAGAACATCCAGGATGTGAAGCTGGTGGCCTGGGGGCAGGATGCGAATTTTATCCATCCCAATTATGTTGATGAGAATGGCCTTGAATATCATCTTATTACAGAGGACACGGAGTGGACGGCCGATCTCCCCTATGTTGTTTACGGCCTTGCCGTGGTGGATGCGGGCGTGACCCTGCGCGTGCAGGAGGGAGCACGCATCCACTTCCATAACAACGCCAGCCTTATCTTCCTCTCTCAGTCTACGTTTAAAGTGGAAGGCTCCGCTGAAGAGCCGGTTAAGTTTCAGGGCGACCGCCTGGAGTCATTCTATGATAATCAGCCCGGCCAGTGGGGACGTATCTGGCTCACCGCTACAAGTAAAGATCATGAAATCGACCATGCCATCATCAAAAACGGCACCGTCGGGCTTCATGTAGACACCCTTGGGAGCCACACTGATCCCACGCTGCAGATACGGAATACCGAGATCAAAAATATGACCATTGCCGGGCTGTTTGCCCAGGGAAGCCACGTGACAGGCGAGAACGTGGCCATCACCAACTGCGGCGAATACGCTATGCTGCTTACCCTGGGCGGACAATATGAGTTCCGGCACATCACCATCGCAAACTATTTCCGCGATATCAGAAATACGCCCTCGTTGCTTTTCAACAACTATTATGAGGATGTGGACGGAAACATTCAGGTCAGGCCGTTTGAGCAGATCTATTTTGGAAACAGCATCGTGTACGGCAATAACCGGGAGGAGGTCTTTTTCGACCTTTACGGGGATACCGAAGCGGATTTCAGCTTCGACCACTGCCTGTTGCGCACGGAGATGGATACCGGTACGCCCTCCTTCATCAACACGCTGGTGAATGAAGACCCGCTTTTTTATGATACCCAGGTACATGACTTTCGTCTCACCGAAGAGTCACCCGCCATCGATGCAGGCAATCCGGATGTAGCTTTCGAAGTGCCTTACGACCTTTATGGCGAAGACCGCAGGGAGCGGCCGGATATCGGGGCGGTGCAGTTTGTGCCGATAGAGGAAGATTAATGTGCTAATTTGATAATGTGCTAATTTGCTAATGAAGGAATCTGGGGGGTTTTTGTAGGATGGGGGCGTTTTAGGTTGCTGTTTAAAAGGGGAACGCGGATGCATCCGCGTTCATCCATGTTAACTCACACCAAAAAACGTATTGCCTCAAAGAACGACCATCATCTTACTTAAGACACCGGTTATCAATTAATTAGCACATTAGCAAGTTAGCACATTAGCTAATTAAACTTTTCACGGCTTGTCCGATCTCTGCGGGGGAGTTTGTGACGTGCACGCCGCATGCTTTGAGGATTTCTTTTTTGGCATCTGCGGTATCGTCTTTTCCGCCGATGATGGCACCGGCGTGGCCCATGGTACGTCCTTTGGGTGCGGTGGCACCGGCGATGAAGCTGACAACGGGTTTTGTGCCATGGTCGCGGATATAATATGCCGCTTCCGCCTCCATGCCGCCACCGATCTCTCCGATCATCACGATGGCTTCGGTCTCGTCATCCTGCATCAGCAGCTCAACGGCTTCCTTTATGGTGGTTCCCGGAATGGGATCACCCCCGATGCCGATGCATGTCGACTGCCCCATCCCAAGCTTGGTAACCTGGTCTACTGCTTCATAGGTAAGTGTGCCTGAGCGGGATATGATGCCTACGCTTCCCTTTTGATGGATGAACCCGGGCATGATGCCCACCTTGGCCTCATCAGGCGTGATGATGCCCGGGCAGTTGGGTCCGATAAGGCGAGAATTTCGTGACTTGAGGTATTCTTTCACGGTGAACATATCCTGTATGGGTATACCTTCGGTGATACATACGATCACTCCCACTTCTGCGTCGGCAGCCTCCATGATGGCATCTGCCGCGAAGGGCGGAGGCACAAAAATGACACTCACGTTTGCATCAGCCTTATCCACTGCCTCTTTCACGCTGTTGAAGACGGGCAGGTCCAGATGGGTTGTCCCTCCTTTGCCTGGCGTAACACCTCCTACAACACGGGTTCCGTATTCGATCATCTGCGTGGCATGAAACGTTCCTTCGGCGCCGGTAAAACCCTGCACTACCACCCTTGAATCTTTGTTTACAAGTACACTCATGGAGTCATCGTTTTTTTTTGTATCCCAAAATTAAAGGAATAATTGTTACCACAGGCATTTTTTTGCCTCAAATCTCAAACCTCAACCTTAATTTCAAATCCCGAATCGCTACGCTCTCGGGACTTCGCTGCCACTCAACCTCAACTCTTTAACCCAATAACCCCTTAATCCAGGAACATTTTTACAGTTATATCCCGGTAAACAAACAGATTCCTCACTTCGTTCGGAATGACGCACTTCAAACCTTTTATTCCCTATATTTGTATATACGATAAACCTTCGAACCATGCAAACCTACGACACACAGGAAACCATTTGTGCTCCGGCCACGGCGCCGGGAAGCGCTGCCATTGCAGTGCTGCGGTTGTCAGGGCCGGAGGCCGTTGTCATTGCCGGACAGGTTTTTCTTCCAAAGAAAAGGTCCATTAACCTATCCGAAGCTGAGTCGCACAGGATGCACCTGGGGCAGCTCATGGACGGGGAGCAGCCTTTGGATGAGGTGTTGCTGACAAAGTTTGTTGCACCAAACAGCTATACCGGCGAAGACATGGTGGAGATTTCCTGTCACGGGTCACCCTATATCCAGCAGCGGATCCTGCAGATCCTTATAGACAGTGGGGCACGTATGGCCCGTCCCGGGGAGTTTACCATGCGGGCCTTTTTTAATGGCAGGATGGACCTTTCGCAGGCCGAGGCCGTGGCCGACCTGATCGCGTCCAACTCCGAGGCTTCCCGTAAGATCGCCTTCCAGCAGATGCGCGGGCATTTTTCCTCGCGGATCAGTGAGCTGCGCAGCAAGCTACTTGAATTTGCTTCGCTGATAGAGCTTGAGCTCGACTTCAGCGAGGAGGATGTTGAATTTGCTGACCGCCACAAGCTGCGAGGCCTTCTGGATGACATCGCATATGAGGTAGGCCGTTTGCGCGAGTCATTTGCCACAGGCAATGCCCTGAAGCAGGGAATCCCTGTGGCCATCATAGGAAAGCCCAACGTGGGGAAATCTACCCTGCTCAACGCGTTACTCAACGATGAGCGTGCCATCGTCAGTGAGATCCCCGGCACCACGCGGGATGCCATAGAAGATACCATCAGTATCAATGGGGTCTCTTTTCGTTTTATAGATACTGCCGGTTTGCGTGATAGTGATGACCAGGTGGAGTCGGTGGGTATTGAGCGTACGCATCAAAAGATCCGTCAGGCAACCATCATTCTTTACCTCTTTGACATCAGCCAGACCGGCCTGGAGGAGGTGGCTGAGACCATCCGTGACTTTCAGCAGGAGGTGGGTGACAACACCAAGCGCCTGGTACTGATCGCCAACAAGATCGATTTGCTCGACGAGATACCTCACCATTTCCGTAACCTTGTTGACCTGGAGACCATCTTTGTGTCGGCCAAGCGCAAGGAGAACATCTCTATGATCACCGACAGCCTGTTAAAGTCGCTGGAGACTTCGCCGGAGGAGATGCAGTCGGTGTTGGTGGCAAACAGCCGGCATTATGAGGCTCTGAGCCTCGCCGATGAATCGATTCAGGCCATTCGCAAAGGCATTAAGGAACAGGTTCCCGGCGATCTGCTCTCCATTGATCTGCGATCAGCCCTGCATCACCTGGGCAGCATCACGGGGGAGGTAACCAATGACGAGGTGCTGGGAGAGATTTTCGGGAGGTTTTGTATTGGAAAGTAGGGGGTTGATAATCCTTATCGAAAAGGCTGCGATTTGTTTTATTCGTTATAGATTTTAACAATATCCTCAACACTTTTTCCTTTAAGCAGATATTCATTTGACTCGGTTCCGTAAAACCATTCATCAACGAAACTTGCAAGTCCCTTGTGTGGCAATTCTTTTATCATTGTTGTCAAATCGTGAGTTGAGCCTCCTGTTTTATAGTATGCCTGGTAATATCTTTTGATCAGATTCATAAATTCATCATGACCAATAAGTTCGTACAAAACATGAAAGAGAATCATTCCCTTACTATATGAATATTCGGTCATCCTTGTTTTGCCATAGTCGATCAGCGGTGTTTCCCAGCAATTCGGCATGTTTTGGCACCGGTCAATGAATCTTTTGCTAATTGTGCCGCTGGTACTGTCAACCAGGCCGTTTCTTTCTTCCATTTTTTCAGCCGTAAGATATTCGGTAAAAGTGGCAAGCCCCTCATTCCATCGGCTTGGCGGAATTGGGTCAATTTCCATGGGATGCCACAGATGTGAAAGCTCATGATATAAGTTTAAATTCGCATTTAAATCCTCCCGTGAAAAAACTTCCCCGGCTTGAATGATACTTGTAACGTCTGCCTGCGAACCATACCCCTCAGGAACTTGTATAATGGAAAAAATCTGAAAATCTTGCAATGGCCCAAACCATTGGATAAAAAGCTCCATTGTATTATTTAAAACAGTCATTAAACTCCTGGCTTCTTCCTTAAGATCTGAGAAATAAAACAACCTGAACCCATTGTCTTCCAAAATTTCATATGAAGCAATGGCAAAATCCATCCTCCAGGCAGGCTTGATATTTCGGTAGGTATATGAGGTTTTCCCATTTTGAGTTGTTTTTGATATAAGTTCTCCGCCATTAGCAACTACAAGGTGTTCCGGAACAGAGATTTTAACGTTATAGTCATATGAATACCGCATGACATTCATCATCGATTCAATCGTTGGATAGCCGGGATGTGGGTATGCATAGGTATCCTGACGCAATATGGTAAAAGGTTCCTCTATATGCTCCCTTACATAACCCCACGTCACTTCAGTGTAACCAAAAATGAATCCATCATATGAAATATTCACGCTGAATTTCTCTCCTTCACTCACTTCTTTTGGCAATTTAATATTTACAGAATTTAATTGAAGCCTGGGTAACTCATCTGGCGCTACTACATTTTGTTCAAAAGGCAACGCATTCCCTTGCAGATCAGTAACCGATGACATCGACAACAACCTGTACAAAAGCAAGGGAAGATTGTTTGAAGAGTCGGTGCTTGCATTTACCACAGTGAGTTCGCAATCCACATAAATTTTTGCCGATGCATAGTCAACCTGAATATTCATATCATACTTTACAGGCTCCCATTGTGCCTTTGCAGAGTTGACAGTTGCGGCAATTACCATTATGACGCATAAAAACTTATTTAGCATTTTTTATATTCCTTTGTTAAATTCATAGTTATGGTATAATCCGAATTAAACATGCATGTAACAGAATACACAATAATACAAATAATAATTATTTTTCAACCAAAAAATTTAACATTAAAAGAGTGTTTTTGTTTTTTGATCGGTAGGTCATACGTCACATAGGGTCGGGCAAATCCTTTCAGGTCGGGGAATTTGAAGAAAGGGGGATCCGCTTTGCCTGCCCCCTTGTCAGATTCTGACTGCTTTATGTGGCATAATCACACGGTCAATAGTGTATCCCATCACCGGAATACTCATCTGCCGCCATTTCTGCGGCTTTTTTGATCTGGATGTCCCTGGGGAGATACTTGTTCACCCGGGCCGATGTCCGGAGATAGTACTCCATTTCCCGGTCATTAAGGTGGGGGAGGTGCGCATGGTCTTGATTCCATTTCTTTTTGAAGAGAAGCTTGCTCAGGGCGCCGAACATGTTTGATGGGTTTTGTTTGTAGTTATAATATGGAAGTATTTTGTAAATTGGCAGTTGTAATATACAACAAATTAACATAGTGTTTGAACTCAACAATGAAAGGTCTCCTTATTGGCGGGGTATAGGCAAGAACATCGGACTACTGGAATGAATAGCTGGACAGGCAATTCTCTCCAGCCATTCCGGTGCTCATTACTACCGAGTTCATCCTGCTGGCTTGCCAGGCAACTGCTCCCGGGTTTAAAGCCCGGGATATTTACAGCAACTGTTTGTCTTACCCGTGGAAGCAAAACCTGCTTGGCCGC
>SLEW01000280.1 GCA_007124575.1 Bacteroidales bacterium
AAATTTTTGGTCTCCCAGTCCCTCAAAGATCGTTTTTCTCCCCAATCAGAAATTCCTTTTTCCCCGATCGGGAGTGCAAAGATAATACATTTTTTGCTTATCCAAATAAAAGTTTGAAAAAATTAGTCCAAAAATGCGTTGATGATTTTCTCCACTGATACATCTTCCGCTTCGGCTTTGAAGTTTCGGACGATACGATGGCGGAGCACCGAGTAAGCTATGGCATTGACATCCTCCACATCCGGGGCATATTTAGCGTTAAGTGCAGCATGGCATTTGGCGCCAATAATGAGGTATTGTGAAGCTCTGGGTCCGGCACCCCAGTGAATGTATTCGTCAGCCATCTCATGAGCTCTGTCTGTTTTGGGCCGTGTCTTGGCTGCCAGATTAACGGCATATTCCATTACATGATCTGTAACGGGCACTTTCCTGATCAGGTCCTGGAAAAACAATATCTCATCAGCCTGCATAACCACATCAAGTTCAACAATTTTATCTGCTGTGGTGCTTCTCACCACTTCCATCTCCTCCAGAAAGGAGGGATATTCAAGATATACATTAAACATAAACCTGTCGAGCTGTGCTTCCGGAAGCGGGTAGGTCCCCTCCTGCTCGATGGGGTTTTGGGTGGCCAGCACGAAAAAAGGTTCATGCAGGCGATATGTGGATCCTGCGGCTGTCACGGACCTTTCCTGCATGGCCTCAAGCAACGCTGACTGCGTCTTCGGAGGTGTCCTGTTAATCTCATCAGCCAGGATGATGTTAGCAAACAGAGGGCCTTTGACAAAACGAAAGTTCCTGGTTTCATCAAGTATCTCAGTACCAATAATATCGGATGGCATAAGGTCAGGCGTAAACTGTATACGGCTATATTTCAATCCTAATGTTTTAGATATGGTATTTACCAGAAGGGTTTTAGCCAAACCCGGCACGCCAACCAAAAGGCAATGTCCTTTGCTGAAAATGGAAATAATCACATTTTTTACCACGTCATCCTGCCCAATAATCACTTTCCCAATCTCATCCTTCAGGGCTTTATACCTGACAGCCAATGCATCAAGAGCTTCTACGTCAGAAGAAAAATTCATGTGTTTACAATTTTTAAATTTCGGTCACATGCCTGTCCCGTCCCTACGGGAGAGCTCGCCATGCAATAATCATTGTCGTATGTGTCAATGAAATGGGCATGGCTCGGTTCATGTGTTTACAATTTATATATACTGTTTTTCAAATGGTTACAGCTGACCATGTTTAAGCTACCCTTTCAGGGCATGTGTTTCAGCCAGTCATAATCAAAATCACAACCCTGGTATTCTTCATGAATACTTATGTATGTGTTTTTTAACCTGTTTGCCACCCATTCCCTGACTTTTTTCTCTCTTTTTTTCTCCAGGGCCATTTTTCTGATGAAGTCGTAATCCTGCTGAAGGTTTGCGGCATGAGGTTCAACCCGGTCCCTTACGGTAACTATCTTAAAAGCCGGCTCACCGTCTTCTGTAGCCGTTTGAATGGGTCGGGATATTTCCCCGACTTCCAGGCGGTCTGCAACGAAAAAGAGGTTTGGATCAAGGTCTTCTGTTTTAAAGCGTGTGGTGCCTGTATACGGATTGAGCATCACACCTCCGCTAGCTGCGCTCCTGTGGTCCGAATATTTCCGTGCTGCTTCAGCAAAAGAGATCTCACCCTGCATGATAACCGTACGAATGCTATCTAGTTTGTTTTTTGTCTGCTGCTCCACTTCCGGCGAAACCTGCGGTCTGAGCAGCAGGTGCCTTACGTTCACCTCTTCTCCTCTCCGTTCGATGGTCTTTAAGATATGATAGCCAGATCGTGTTTCTACGATCTCCGAAACCTCGCCCGGTTCAAGGTTAAAGGCTACCGCTTCAAACTCAGGGTGTAGCTCACCACGTCTTACAAAGCCGAGTTCCCCTCCCCTGCGGGCTGATCCTGTGTCGTCAGAATACATAATGGCCAGTGTGCGAAAGCTTTCACCTTCAAGGATACGCTGACGAAAACTTTCAAGCCTCTCTTTAACTTCTTCAATCTCTTCTTCATCAATTGCCGGCTCTATCATGATTTTAGCCAAAGAGAGTTCACTTTCCACTATAGGAATATCATCTTCGGACAATGATTCAAAATAGGCCTTTACTTCAGATGGCGTAACCGATACATTTCGGGTGATTTGTGATTCCATGCGCTGGCTGATAATCTGCTCTTCTATGGGATCCCAAAACTCTTCCCGCAACTCATCAATTGACTGACCATAATACTCCTCCAAACGCTCTCTGGAGCCTATCTGTTGAATAAAAAAGCGTAACCGCCTTTCTATTTCCATCTCTATCTCAGAATCACTAACCTCGACACTGTCAATCTTAGCCTGATTGTATAGCAACTTTTGGAACAAAAGATCATTAAGTAATGTACAGTAAGGATCATCACCAAGATCAACGCGCTGGGCTTCCAACTGTATTTTTTGCTCTACAAGTTCCGACTTTAGGATGGCATTGCTGCCAACTACACCCACAATATGGTCAATGACCAGATTTTCCTGCGTGTGCCCTGCATGGTGTGTTGAAAGCAACAGCACCAATATCAAAGCCGGTATTATTCGCATTACGTTATGCATGTTATATCGTCTTTCTTTTAACGGGTTTATAAAAATACCTCTACGTGATTGCCTTCGATTGCTTTGTTGAACATGTCACGGCGCTTGTTTTGCAGGTACTCTTTTTGTCGCCTGCTCAGGATAAGCTGCCTGATATTATCTTTTTCAAAACCCAGGGGCGACTGATCACCTCTAAGTCTGAAGTCGTGTATATACAGAAAATAACGGTAATAGTCGTCGGTTATTTCCGCAGAACGGTTGCTGCGCAAAAATGCATCCGGGTCATCCACATTGAGCGGCATGTCTTTGATGAGATCATTAAAGGTTATCCATCGGTCAGCATCCACCTGGTAACTGGCAGCATGCTCCAGGCTTAAGTCCTTTAGCTGTTCCATGTCACCGGGGTTACCTGAGCGATAAAGCGATCGGATTTCACTGACACCTGCTGCATCCAAAGGCACCTTAATGTAATTGACGGCCACAATGTGCCTTCTCACCCTGAAGTGCTCCTTGTGCGTTTCATAATATGCAGTCAGCTCATCATCATCGACGATGGTATCCAGTTCATTCTCCACTAATTCTTTTTCAAAAGCATGAATAATAAGGGCATTCCTGTAATCATTCAAACGCTGTTCGACAACTTTTTTATCCAGGGTAGCATGTTGCTGTGCATGATGGATATACACCTGTTGGTCTACCCAGCGATCTACATATCTTTTCACCCTGGCAGCACTGTCGCCAGGGGAAATCCCTGCAGGAATGACACCTTCGATGTCTTCAAGGTATAACCTGTTGTTATAGACCTCAGCGAGCAACTGCTCATCGGGCCTGAATTCGATCATGTTACATGCCATAGGAAGCCATCCTGCAACAAAGACGAGCAAAAGCCTTTTTGTTAGTGAAGAGTATTTACTTTTTCCTGTCATTCTGATTGGGATCTTTGTTCATCAAGCGTGGATTCAAGAAGCTCCTCGTTAATCCAGATGTCATACTTACGCCTGAGTTTCTTAAGCCACTCCTTTTCTAGATACCTTTGATAATCAGCAATAACTGTACCACGAACCTCCGACAGATCATCAGAGGCATAACGGCCCTCGTGCTCATTGAAGTAGGTTTTTAATCCAGTGGTATCTGCCGTTGCTTTAGACCATACTTTTTGATTTGTAATTTCAAACAACAGGATGCCATCATGATACTCCTGCATTACCTCCCTGAACTCCGGGTAGTTTTTTTCCAGGTTTTCGTCCTCATAAGCAAGGATTTCTTCTTTGGTCATCTGCTCGTAATACCTGTATAACAAACCAGAAACAGAACCAGGGTTTTGGACTCTTTGATTTCTTTCAATAAAGTCTGCAAAATCTGCCTGCGTATAGTTTTTTTCTGCAAATCCAAAAATGAAATCATCCATGTCAGCTGCATTGGCACTATCCCATTGACCCTGGAAAATGCTTTCATCTACCACGTCGAACAAGGCTCGCAGTGCTTCTTCATCCTGACGAAAGTCGTACTCCTGCTTAAGTCTGTCAATCACTACCTCCTGGCTAAGCTGTGACCGGTTGTCTCGTTGAATCCTGTTTTGCAGATCGGTATATGCTTCCTCGAAAGGAGGTGGCGAATCTTTTTCAAGCAGCTTTATGATATGCCATCCAAAATCAGTTCTGACGGGCTGCGATATCTCACCTTCCTCCTCCATCTCATTGATTGCTTCTATGAACTGTGGAACCATCCTGTTGGATGTAAAAGGAGGCATTTCACCTCCCCGTTGTGCAGACTGTCGATCCTCCGAATATTCTGCTGCCAGCTCATCAAAATCAGCATTTTCTTCAATCAGTGCATGATGTAATTCGCGAATCTGTTTCTCTTTGGCTTCCAACTCTTCATCCGGGGTGCCTTCTGGGGTCATGAGCATAATATGGGCAACCCTGGCCTGACCCATGGCGGGCAAGCGGTTATGTACCTTAACAATATGATACCCAAAGCTGCTTCTGAAAGGCTTGGATATGTTACCAGGCTCGATATTGTAAGCTGCTGTTTCAAATGGGTAAACCATATTAAATACGGTAAAGTAGCCCAGATCTCCGGCATTGCCCCTGCGGGCCGGTTGATTTCCTGATGCCGCCCTGTCCTGTGCAGAAGGGTCATCTGAATGTTCGCGTGCCATATCGGCAAAGGATTCGCCTTCTAAAATACGTTCACGGATTTCCCACATTTGTTCATACACCTCGAGAGTATCTTCGGGTGGAGCATACTCAGGAAGGTTCAGGAGAATATGTGACACACGTAAATCATACTGTGAACGCTCCCAGGCTTCTTCAATGAGCTGATCTGTAACTTCATTATCTACCAGATATTTTTGGGCTAACTGCTCCCTGTATCCCTGAAGTTCGTCTACAAAGCTGCTCACCGTATCCATCCCCTGATCCTTGGCAGCCTTGACTTTTAACCTGAAATCAATATACATCTCCAGGTATTCGTCCACCTCTTTGGGTTCAGCCACGGAAGACTCCAGGTTGTTCTTCCGATAAATGTCCATAAATTCTGATTTGGTGATTTCCCGGTCTTCTATACGTATCAGCACCTTGTTGTCGTTGTTTTTTGCCAACGACATGACCGACAAGATCATGAATGCCACAAAAACAGGAAGATAAAAAAATCGCATGATGGTTGGTTTTGAGTTATTTTCTTTTTTATTTGGGTGTTAAATAAGTTGTTACCGGCTGTAATTTGGTGACTCACTTGTAATAGTTACGTCATGAACATGACTTTCCCTTACACCGGAATTGGTAATCCTGGTAAACTTCGCTTCTTTAAGTTTTTCAATGTTTGCTGCACCGCAGTAGCCCATTCCAGCCCTCAGGCCGCCCACCATCTGGTGGATTACTTCTGACAATGTTCCTTTGTATGGTACTCTTCCCACGATGCCTTCGGGCACCAGTTTTTTTATGTCGTCTTCCACATCCTGGAAATAGCGGTCTTTTGAACCTTGTTGCATGGCTTCTATGCTTCCCATGCCACGATAGGTTTTGTATTTTCTTCCTTCATAGATAACTGTTTCTCCCGGTGACTCTTCCACCCCGGCAAACATGGAGCCAGCCATGACAGATGAGGCTCCTGCAGCGATCGCCTTTACTATATCACCGGTATACCTGATGCCGCCATCGGCTATTACAGGGATCCCTGAGTCTTTAAGCATGCTGGCCACATCATAAATAGCACTGAGTTGCGGTACACCTACGCCAGCCACGATACGGGTTGTGCAGATGCTTCCGGGACCAATGCCCACCTTCACGCCATCCGCACCAGCCTTCATCAGATCAGCCGCCGCATCAGCAGTGGCAATATTGCCGGCTATAATGTCAAGATCAGGATATACCGCCTTGATGGTTTTTACCATATCCAAAACACCCCGCGAATGCCCGTGGGCTGTATCTACCACAACGGCATCCACACCCTCTTTCACCAGGGCGCGTACCCGTTCCATAGTATCGGACATAACACCCACGGCAGCAGCCACACGAAGCCGGCCACGCTTGTCCTTGCAGGCATTGGGGCGCTCTTTGATCTTAATGATGTCCCGGTAGGTGATAAGACCAACCAGATGGTTGTCATCATCCACTACAGGCAGTTTTTCAATCTTATGCTCCTGCAGGATCTTCTCCGCCACCTCGAAATCTATGAACTCACGGGTAGTGATCAGGTTTTTACGTGTCATCACATCTTCTACCGGACGGTTGTGCTCTTTTTCAAACCGAAGATCCCGGTTGGTCACAATGCCTACAAGCTTATTATTATCACTTACGACCGGGATCCCCCCGATTTTGTTCTCCTTCATGATCTCCAGTGCATCGCTTATCAGAGCATCCTCATGCAAGGTGATCGGGTCGATGATCATACCATTCTCTGACCTTTTGACTTTACGCACTTTCAGCG
>SLEW01000283.1 GCA_007124575.1 Bacteroidales bacterium
ACCGACTCCGTGTAAATCATTTTGGTGTTGGGCCGGATGGCCTTCTCTACCTCATCAAGCTTGGTGATGTCCACAAAACTGACTTCAATATTGAATTTTTTCAGGTAGTTTGACAGGAATGCAAAGGTTCCTCCATAGGTGGTAATACTGGATACAATATGGTCACCCGCATTACAAAGTTGCAGGATAGTGGTTGTGATGGCGCTCATGCCTGAGGCCGTGACCCATGCACTCGTGGTGCCTTCCATGGAGGCCAGTGCATCTGCCAGGTATTTGTTTGACGGATTCCAGTGTCTTGAGTAGAGGAAACAACCTTCTTCCTCACCGTGGAAGGTGTCGACCATGGTTTTGGCTTCCATGAATGTGTAGGTGGCAGAATCAGTTATCGATGGGTTTACATCGCCAAACTCTCCGAATTGTAAAAGGTCCTGGATATTGGATGCGGGATCAAAGTTCTTCATATTATTATGTTTTAAATGTAACAGAAATCCTGTTTTCTCCGCTTGAAATGTTGCTTCCTTGTCAATGAAGATAAAGAATGCTATGGAGTAAAACAGGTATTAAAGAAACGGCAAAAGTATATCTTTTATTCTTATTTGTAAAATAGCAAACGGGAAATAAGACCAGACAGGATATGATGTCTTTGCCCGTAAAAGCTTTTGCGTCCGGCTGGTAAAAATCACTTAAATTTGCAGCAAACGAATCAAAAAAAAACACACAAGCTATGTTTACAGGAATTATAGAGACAACAGGTAAAGTTGTAAAAATCGAACGCGACCGGGGCAATATCCATTTTACGATCGAAACCCCCATCGCCAAAGAGCTGAAGATCGATCAGAGCATCGCCCACGATGGGGTATGCCTTACCACGGTGGATGTGGACAAGGAAAAAAACCAATACACCCTCACGGCGATCCAGGAGACCCTGGACAAAACCAATATGCGCACCTGGAAAGAGGGCTATGAAGTCAACCTGGAGCGTTGCATGCGGGCTGATGACCGGCTGGATGGCCATATTGTGCAGGGCCACGTAGATCAGACGGCGGTATGTACGAAGGTGGAGGAGCTTGACGGCAGCTGGAAGTTTTATTTTGAATACGATCCGGGCCCGAAAAACATCACGGTCGATAAAGGCAGTATCTCGGTAAATGGGGTAAGCCTGACAGTTGTGGACTCGGAGCCCAACATGTTTTCCGTGGCGATCATCCCTTATACCTACGACGTGACCAACTTCCGCAATTTTCGTCCGGGATCCGTTGTCAACCTGGAGTTTGATGTCATCGGGAAGTACGTGGCGCGCCTCCTCCAATTGCATTTTGATGCACAGAAATAAGTGGTTGGATAAGTTGCGACAGATCACAATAAAAAAGGCCGGTTCATACCGGCCTTTTTTATTGTGATCATAATGGATTCTCTGGTGTTATTTGAGTCCGCGCTGGCGCAGCAAGGCATCAATTTCCGGCTCGCGGCCGCGGAAGTTGATGTACATCTCCATCGCGTCTTCGGTGTTGCCTCTTTCGAGGATCTCTTCGCGGAAGCGCCTGGCCGTTTCCTGATCGTATACGTCGCCTGTTTCGCGGAATGCTTCATAGGCATCGGCGTCGAGCAGTCCTGACCACAGGTAGGAGTAGTAGCCGGCGGAATAACCACCTGAGAAAATATGGGTAAAGTGTGTGCTGGCATGGCGGAAGTGGATCTCCGGAATCATGCCGGTGTTTTCGATGGTCCGTTGTTCGATGATTTCAGCTACTTCATACAGGTTGTCTTCATCAAACTTTTCTGAGATGGTATGGTATTCCATATCCAGGAAGGTAGAGGCCAGGTATTCGACGTTGGCAAAGCCTTCGTTGAACTGTGCGCTCTCCACGATACGGTCCATTATTTCATCAGGCAATTGTTCTCCCGTTTCGTAATGCAGGGCGAAGGTTCTCATTACCTCAGGTTCATTAGCCCAGTTTTCCATAATCTGGGAAGGGAGCTCTACGAAGTCGCGTGATACAGCTGTTCCTGCGAGGCTGCCGTAGTGTACATCGGAAAGCAGGCCGTGCAAGGCGTGGCCAAACTCATGGAAGAAGGTGGTCATCTCATCATAGGTGAGCAGTGAAGGCCTGGTGGCAGAAGGTGGTGAGAAGTTGCCGTTGATGGTCACGATGGGGTGTACAAACTGTCCGTCCTGGTCCACACGCTGCGAGCGGAAAGAGCTCATCCATGCTCCGCCACGCTTGCTGTCCCGAGGGTGAAAGTCCATGTAAAGGATTCCGATGTGTGACCCATCGGCTTCCTGGACTTCAAACACCTGTACGTCTTCATGATATATGGGCACATCGTTGCGTTCGATGTATTGCAAGCCCCAAAGCCTTTCTGTGATCATGAAAATGCCGTCACGTACCGTGTTCAGTTCAAAATACTGTCGTACTTCCTGTTCGTCCAGTTCATACTTTTCCTTTCTTACCTTTTCCGTGTAATAACGCCAGTCCCATTGCTCCAGGTCGAAGTCGTTACCTTCGTCATAGATCATTTGCTGCAGCTGCTCCCTTTCTTGCTTGGCCAGGGCCAGTGCGGGCTCCCATACTTCGTTGGCGAAGTTCATCACCGTAGGAATGTCACCGGCCATGGTCTCTTCAAGGGTAAAGTGTGCATGGTTATCATAACCCATCATGTTGGCACGTTCGTGACGCAGGTTGGCAATTTTTGCCAGGATCTCCCGGTTGTTGAACTCATTGTCGTTGTTGCCGCGGTTGATGTAAGCCTGTTGCATCTTCCTGCGAAGCTCACGGTTGCCGGCATAATAGAGGAAGGGCATCACGCTTGGATTGTGAAGGGTGAATACCCATTTGCCTTCCATGTCCATGTCAGCAGCACGGTCAGCTGCATCTTCTATGGACGACTGTGGCAGTCCTGCCAGATCTTCTTCATTTTCCACCACCATGGTGAAATCATTGGTCTCGCCCAGTACATTCTGTCCAAACTGGAGTGTTAGCGAAGACAGCTCAGAATTGATCTCGCGAAGGCGCTCTTGTTGGTCGGCAGGCAGGTTGGCGCCGCTGCGTTCGAAACTTTTGTAGGTCTCTTCCAGTAAACGCATTTGTTCATCCGTCAGGTTCAGGTCGTCCCGTTGGTTATACACTTCCTTCACCCGGTCAAAAAGATCCAGGTTCAGCCGGATGTTGTCTGAGTGCTCCGAGAGCTTCGGCGACATGTTCTGGGCGATCTCCTGTATCTCCGGGCCGGTCAGGGCAGAGTTATAGTTGGAAAAGACACGCATCACCCTGCCAAGCAACTCTCCGGAGTATTCCATGGCTTCGATGGTGTTTTCAAAAGTGGGAGGCTCAGGATTTTCCACGATTTCCTGGATCTCCGCATCATGCTGTTCCATGCCTTCCAGGATGGCAGGTTCAAAATGCGCGTTTTCAATTTCATCAAAAGGCGGTACGCCAAATGGGGTTTCGAATTCGCTGAAGAAAGGGTTAGGCTTTTCAGCCGGTGCACAAGATGCCATAAACATAACGGGTAAAATCAATAATAACCAATACTTTTTCATTTTTCGTTGTTTTTGTGAGTGAAGAATTTGGCTGATATCGGGTTTGATGCAAAATTAACGATTTATTTATTGCCGGTGACAGCATTTTAGCACAAGCATGGCGGTTTAATTGGCATGTCTTATCGATCACTGATTGATCACTTGTATGCGCTTGTGTGTGCTTGCACCGTCGGTTTCAATAAGCAAGAGGTAGGATCCGGGCCTGATGTTTTCAAGGTTTAATATGGTTTTGCGGGCATTCACCTGTGCTTCGTCCACGATTTGTCCCCGGATGTCGAGCAATTGCCAGTGACCAATCACAACTCCTGCTTCCAGGTAAATGTGGTCTGTTGCGGGGTTGGGGTAGGCCTTGATCCCCGGGTCCGCAAGATCCCCGGTGTTCACTGCCTCTTCAAATGATACGCTGACCGTGGCGTCTTCGTCGATCGCCAGGATCTCAAAATGATTCTCCGTAAGGTCTTCCACCGGGGTACCATGGTGATACCACGCCTCTACCCGGAAGCCAGGATCAGGCAGGGCAGTAAAGAACACATCTGCTCCCTGCTGCACTTCATCACCCGGATGGATCGGTGTGTCTCCGGCATGTGCTTCCAGGCTGCCATGGTTACCGTCCACATAAAAGTCAACCTGGTGCCGGATGGTGTCAAAGGTGACGGTTACCTCCAGGTTTTTCTCCAGGTTGGGAATATGCAGGCTGTCGGTCGCGTGATCTTCCCACGCCTCTCCATTCACGGTCCAGTGCAGGATGTCAAACCCTTCATCCGGATGGGCCTGAAACAGGATGTCTGCGCCTTCTGGTACGCTGCTGCCCGGGTCGATCTCGTGTCCGTTGGCAAAGGCATGGATGTCGCCGTGTCCGTTTTCTGCAGCAAAATGCACCATCAGGTGGTTAGAAAGCCCGATGCGTGCCTGGATATTCCAGTCTCCATCAATATCAAACTCAGATAAACTGGTCCATGCTTCCGGGTCATCCACGTCCATCCGGATCAGGTTGCCTTTGCCATCGTGGTCGGTAACAGCATCGCGGGAAGCGGTGAATACGCCTTCTCCCGGATCGTCATATTCGACGCCAATCCACAGCTCCTTGCCGGTGTCAATCAGGTGGGGTTCGTCCAGGTTGATTTCAACCCAGGTCTGTTCTTCGGGTGTAAACTCCTGGTGGAACACCTCTACCAGACTGTCCTGGTTTTCACCTTGCCATATCTTCAGTGCGGCCTCTGTCGGTTCGTTACCCATATGCAGCCGGAGCCTGTTAACCTGGAAGCCTTCATAGGGTAGCAGGTCTTCGGGCTCGTAACGGTGTGCGATCTGGTAGACTCCTCCGCCTCCGATACCGACATGACCCTCATGGATGCCATCGTCCCAATGCACCCAGTCGAAAGAGGCGCCGGAATCTTCCATGAAGAAGAAGGTGACGGACTGGTTCTCCCCATCACGCGTGATTTGGGTAATGGGTTTTTGTGTGAGATCGCCTGACCAGGAGAGGGCACCCGGGGTGCTGCTGTCCGTAAAGCTCGTCTGGTTGCTGCTTCCCGGGAATGGTGTTTGTGCGGAGTTGATGTTGCCGTAGCTCCAGGGCGGTCCGGTCGGATCTGTGTTGGCTCCGGCCGACACCGGATACATTTTTTGCGGGTGGCCCACATTGACTTCGTTGCCTGAGGTGGCGACCTCTTTGTGAACGTGGTAAATAATCATTCCTTCCCCCGGGATGTGGGTGTCGAAACTGATGTGGTGCCGGTTTTCCAGCAGGTAATATTCTCCGGGCGTGTTGGTGTTGAGCCGGTAAAAATGCTCGCTGTGTTCCACGCTGTTCAGCATGGTGACCGTGTCCGTTTGATTCAGGATCATTGGTGTGGCCCAGCCATAGGTATATGTTTTGGTGTAAGCATTGTGATGGGCAGGTGTGGCACCGCCGTTATTCCAGGTACCGCCGGCCATCATGTCCCATGAGCCGGTGCCGGTAAAGCTGCCACCCGACCCGTCGCCGTCGGTGTCATAATAGTCAGGAGCACCAAGGATATGGCCAAACTCGTGTCCGATGACCCCTATGCGGGTGATGTTCGTGCCTGAATTGCCGCGTAACTCGGGCGAGCATGCGTAACGGCTGATCCACACACCGTCGAGCTGCACGGGGTCGATGCTCCAGGCATGCGACCAGATGGTGTTAGGCCCCCCGCCAGCTTCCTCGCCATAGCCGGCGAAGATCATATATATGCCGTCTACCCAGCCATTGCCGCTGTTGTCGTAGTCTGCATAATCCACATCAGGATCAGCCAGGTGAACGGCTTCCGTGGCCAGCTGCCTTGCCCCGCTCCAGGTGGCTCCATAATGTGCCATGTCGTGTTCAGCCGTGTAAGGGCCCGCCACATCCACGCTCAGATCGAACAGGCCGTACGAGTTTTCCAGGTAATACTCTTTCACGCTGCCCGAAGCCCCATCAAAGGAATAACCGATCTGATTGAACAAGGCGTCAAAGTCTTCCTGCGTCTTCTGGAAGGGAACGTCTGCGGTTTCCATCAGGATGGCGATCAGGGTTTGTTCGCCGGTCGAAGGAAAGGAGCGGGCTGCGGCTTCCTCACGCATCTTCCATACTTCACGCATCATATCCACCTGCCGGTCACTGAAAAACAATCCGCGGTCCAGTTGCTCCAGGAACCGGCGCTCTTCCTGATCCCTGGTGGTCACGGGCGACACGCGCCGGCCACTTAAGACCAGGTCTCCGGCTTCATCCAGCCCGGCATACTCATAAAAACCATCCCGGTTGGCGAGAATTGTATAGCCATCGGGTGTTTCCGCCCAGTTGATGCGTTCATCCCCCTTAAGCTGAATGGTAATCACCCGGCCATCGGGCTGGGTGTACTCCACGGGGTGCGGGTAAGCCGGGACAGCAGATGCAGGAGGTGTAT
>SLEW01000253.1 GCA_007124575.1 Bacteroidales bacterium
AATTTATTGATGATGATGTCCCTGACTTTGATAACGGTCCCTGGTATTACTATGTCGAAGCAAAGGTAACAGGCTGCCCCGATCTTAGCAAGCTTTCAGTGCCTGCATCATCTGTTTATGTTGAGGCCGGGATAAGCGGAAACTTCGATCCTGGTTTCGATGAGAGCCTGCCGGTAATTCTCAACTGGTCACATGAGCCTCCCCTGGCCAGCGATTTTTATTCGCTTAAGAGGCAAATGGAGGGAGAGGAGCCTGAGGTACTCAGTGAGTTCAACTTCGATGATCAACCGTTTACTGATGAAATAGACCTCGAACAGCTGGGAGGCATTTACACATACTGGATAGAAGCAGAATGGACAGATACCCTGCAGAATTTTAACTCCAACAAAGTATATGTAAGCTTCGACATCCTGGATAAGAATGACATCCCCCGGGCATTCAGGCCTGGCAGTTCAATACCTCAAAACCAATATTTCAGTCTGCCATTTTTAACACCCCCCAAGGCAGACAGTTATTCGATGAAAGTTTTTGACCGCAACGGGTTGCTTGTTTATTCCGAGAATGCATGGGATGCAGATAGTGGATGGGATGGAGATGTGCCGTCGGGAGGCAAGGCCCCGGCAGGCACCTATGTATACGAAGCCAGGTTCAGAGCACCGGGGAGCAATGAAACTGAATCCATACAAGGCACCATAAGCCTGGTGCGTTAATTGCATATCACAATGAATCCATGTCAAAATATCATACAACCTCTCGTTAAGACGTCAGCGGCGATCGCAGCCAAAATAATTCTGGCCTGCATACTGTTGTTAAACAGCCTTCAGGTATCAGCGCGCGACCCTGTTTTTTCCCAGTTTTACGCGGCTCCCATCTACCTGAATCCTGCCTTTGCCGGCTCAACGAATTGTTCGCGTATGGCGTTCAGCTATCGTCACTGGCGGGGCATTGACAATTTTCATGCGCTTAACTTCTCCTACGACATTTACTCCGAGAGGCTTCAGGGAGGCCTTGGCATCATCGCAACCAGTGATTTGAGTAATTTCGACATGACCCGCACCAACATCAGCGGCATGTATTCTTATCATCTGCGTGCAACAGAAAATATAAACATTCATTTTGCTGTGCAGGCGGGCTATATCAGAAATGATTCAAGGCTGAAACCTGATGATTTCGCCGATCCCGCTGAACCCCTTCCTGATAACATGGCAGGCCACGATCTTGACCTGTCAGCGGGCATACTTCTTTTCTCCGATCGGGTATACGGTGGCATTGCAGCACATCACATGAATGACCCGAACATGAGCCTGCTGGAGGATGAAGAATTCAAGCCAGGCATAAAATATACCGCACATCTTGGATTATACCTGGAGCCTTCGCAAACAGCGGCCAGACCCGGTGAAAGAAGCCCATACTTTTTCTCACCGAACTTTATCTATCAACGCGAAACCTATCATCAGCATGTCAGTGCCGGCATGTATTTCGGGACAAAACCCGTAATGCTTGGCACATGGCTGCGTCATCACCGGTTCAGGTCACAGCAGGAAAACCAAAATGACACAGAAAGCAAAAACACGCTGGTTTTCCTGGCTGGTATCAACATGGGCGATTACCGTATCGGTTACAGCTACGATTACCCTGTGGGTAATTCTGGTTTTTCAAATATTCTAACTGTGCACGAGATAAGTCTTGCGTGGCGTTTCAACTGCTCAAACAGAAATATTGGGGGCCGTATAATAAATTACCCAAGATTTTAGTTATTTTTGTGACCGAAACATAAAATTTTAACCGATGAAAATTATTAAAAGCAAGGCTGGCAAAGCAAAACTTTCCATTGTCTTATCTCTTCTTTTGTTTTCATCTTGTGGTTTGTTTCAACAAGAAACATCACAAACCACCGGATGGACTTATAATGATCCGGAAACAGGCAATTTTGAAGTAGTACCCTTTCAGGAACAAGAAACTGGCCCGGGTTTGGTTTTCGTTGAAGGAGGCTCTTATGTCATGGGAAGGGTGCAGGAAGATGTCATGCGTGATTGGAATAATATACCCAGAAGAGTTACTGTTTCTTCATTTTTTATGGATGAGACAGAGATAACCAACCTGGACTACCTGGAGTATTTGCATTGGACAAGCAGGGTTTATGGGGATGCTGCCCCGGAAAAATATCGCAACGCATTGCCAGATACTCTTGTCTGGCGTGATCCGCTTGCCTACAATGAACCCTATGTGGAGAATTATTTGCGTCACCCTGCTTTCAGAGACTACCCCGTTGTAGGTGTTAGCTGGGTGCAGGCATCCGAATATGCCAAATGGCGCACAGACAGGGTAAATGAAATGCTTTTGGTACGAGAGGGGTATTTGGAATGGAATGTGGAAGAGCAGGATATGGCAACTCATTTTACCACTGACCGCTACCTTGAAGGCGAATATCAAGATGCATTGGAAGAGGGTATGCGGCGTGCAAGGTGGGAAGACGGAATCATGCTTCCCCAATACAGGCTGCCTACTGAAGCTGAATGGGAATACGCTGCACTTGGCCTGATAGGCGCTACCGAAGAAGAAAGAATTGCAAACAGGAGGATGTACCCCTGGGAAGGCAGGCATATCAGAAGTGACGAACGGCGAACCAGGGGAGAATTTAAAGCGAACTTCCAGAGAGGTCCCGGCGACCTTAGCGGTATAGCCGGATACCCGAACCCCGGCGGAGACATCACCATGCCGGTAAAATCATTCCAGCCTAACGACTTTGGCTTGTACAACATGGCCGGAAACGTGAACGAGTGGGTACAGGATGTCTACAGACCCCTGTCACATGAAACCGTGGCAGATTTCAGACCTTTCCGGGGAAATATCTTTCAAACTCCTGACCTGGACGAAGATGGTAACAGGCAACTGGATGAAGACGGAAGAGTTATCATGAGGCCTGTGGAAGAAGAAGATAACGAGACGCGCAGAAATTATCACAGAGCTGATTATATCTCACATCGTGATGGCGATGAACGCTCTGCCATTGCAGAAGGCGTGGATGTATACGCAGAAAATCAGACGCTCATCAGTGATTATGTCCGTGTCTACAAAGGAGGTAGCTGGCGCGACAGAGTATACTGGCTTTCACCTGGCACACGGCGTTTCCTGCATCAGGAACAGGCAACCAACGACATTGGCTTCCGCTGCGCCATGGACCTCATAGGCCCTAAGCCAAACTAAAAACAACACAAATGAAGAACGCATTCGTTCAGATACCTTCTTCATAAAAAATATTTTCCCGATAAACCTTTGGGAACAAACCCATCATAAGTAAAAAAAGCCCTATTTGCCATGGCAAATGGGGCTTTTTATGTATCTTGGCACTGGAAATGTCCCCCTCATATATAACAAGGCTTAAAAAAAATCTTCATATGTGCGCTGATACCCTGGATAAATTGCTGCAGAGAGTTGCCAATGGGCACAAACCCTGCATCGATAGCCGTGCAGCCAAACCCGGTGACCTCTTTTTTGCCCTCTGTGGAGATAATGCCAATGGGAACCTCTTTGCCGGAAACGCCCTGGAAAACGGCTGCTCCGTGGCCATAGTAGACGATAAGAGTGTCGTGAAAAGTGAAAAGTTTTTACTCGTGGATGATGTACTGGCCACTCTCCAGAACCTGAGCCAGGCATACAGGGATACCCTGAACATCCCCGTCATAGGGATTACAGGCAGCAACGGGAAAACAACCACCAAAGAGCTTATGCATGCTGTTTTTGCCAAAAAACATGAAGTCTTTGCCACACAGGGCAACCTGAACAACCATATCGGAGTTCCCATCAGCCTGCTTTCCATTGAAAAAGACCACGAGATTGCCATCATCGAGATGGGAGCCAACCACACTCAGGAAATTGCCCATCTCTGCCAGATGGCTAAACCCGCATACGGCCTGATCACCAATATCGGAAAAGCACACCTTGAAGGTTTTGGGACCATCGAAGATGTGACAAAAGCAAAATGCGAGCTTTTCGATTACCTGGATAAAAACAAGGGAGTTCTTTTTATCAACCAGAATGACCCACGGTTAAAAAACTACAAACATGAAACAGCAGCAGTAAGATATGGGTCCGGTAAAGATATACACTTTCACGGGCGCATCCTTGAGACAGCACCACAGCTAAAGACCAAATTCTCAGTACAAAAAGATTTTGGCATGGCAAAAAAGAATGCGGAAGGAGTTGCAACGACATCTCTTGCTGGGGCTTATAACTTCGAAAACATCCTGGCAGCCCTGGTCACAGGACTATACTTTGGCATTTCTCCAGAACAGGCATCAGCGGCCATTCAATCTTATACGCCCAAAAATCACAGGTCACAAATCATCCGTACCGATCAAAACCTTGTGGTCATGGATGCCTATAATGCCAACCCCACAAGCATGGCCGCCGCACTGGAAAACTTCACGGTAATGGAAGGCAGCCCAAAGGTAGTATTGCTTGGCGACATGCTCGAACTGGGCCAGGAGGCCAGGAATGAACACCAGGAGGTATTCAGTCAGCTGCAATCCCTGCCTGTAGATTTCATCATCCTTGTAGGAAAGCATTTTATGGAGGTTGCTGAAAGTGCTGCACGGGTAAAGGTTTTCCCGGATGTGCAGAAAGCCGGAAATTACCTGGCCGGAAATACGCTAAAAGGCTACCATATCCTTGTCAAGGGATCCCGCGGGATTGAAATGGAAAAGCTCCTGCAATACCTGTAGACAAGACATTTCGCCCTTTTGGCTTTTTGGCTTTTCGGCTTTTTGGCTTTTTGGCTTTTTGACATTTTGACATTTGACTTTTTGACAAAATTATAACCACATGAACCACTTCGCCACAGGCGTCATGTCGGGGACCTCGCTTGACGGAATGGACATCGCACACTGCTGCTTTGAGCTGCGCGACGGAAAATGGCATTACGACATCCTGGCTGCAGAAACCATTGACTATTCCGATCACTGGCGGGAAAAGCTCCGGACAGCTCCGAAACTGGATGCCCGCACGTGCCATGCGCTTCACATGGAGTACGGACATTACATCGGCACCACGGTCAAACGCTTCCTTGACAATAACCAAATACGCCATAATGAGCTGATCGCGAGCCACGGACACACTGTTTTCCATCAGCCACATGAAGGGTATACCTTGCAAATCGGGCATGGTGCCGCCATTGCAGCTTCTGCAAAATGTGATACCGTGAGTGATTTCAGATCCATGGATGTCGCCCTGGGCGGCCAGGGTGCACCCCTGGTGCCCATCGGCGACAAACACCTGTTTGCAGATTATGACGCCTGCCTTAACCTGGGTGGCTTTTCCAATATTTCAATGGACAGGCATGGCAAACGCATTGCTTTCGACGTATGTCCTTTCAACTTTGTAATAAACAAACTGGTCAGGCGCGAGCAGATCATCACAAAAAATATTCTGCCAAATCATAAAAGCCAACACCCCCGCAACTATCTCGAATACGATCCTGAAGGTATGATCGCCCGCTCAGGTAAGAAAAATCAAGAGTTACTGGGAAGGCTTAACAGCATTGCTTATTACCATCAGCCGCCCCCAAAGAGCCTTGGCGAGGAATGGGTCCGGCAACATATGGAGCCACTCCTGGAAGAAAGCAACCTGTCACTGCCTGATCTTTTGCACACCTATTATCACCACGCTGCCATGCAAGTTGCCGGGGCGGCTGCGTCGAAGTTAAACCGCAAGCTCCTGATCACTGGCGGAGGTGCCTGTAATGCGTTTTTTATTGAATGCCTCCGTGCACAACTGCCGGATAACACCCATATACACGTGCCCGACAGACAAACAGTGGACTTCAAAGAGGCCCTGGTTTTTGCCTTCCTCGGACTGCTTTGCAGCAAACGGCAGATTAACTGCCTGTCTTCTGTTACCGGAGCCATCCATGATGCTGTCGGAGGCTCTCTGCATTATTTTCCGCAGTAAGCTGCAATTTGTTTTCTTATCTGAAGGTTTTCATTAAATTTGCGGCTTTTACGATATCATTCATAATTATGTTGAAATGAACATATACCTGTTAATCATTGTCGCATACTTTGCTTTTGTCACCTTTATCTCTTTCTTTACCAAAAAGATTGCCAGCCGTTCAGCAGCCGATTACCTTATTGCCGGACGTAACCTGGGCGTTATAGCCTGCGCTGTGGTAGTTGCCTCAGAATGGCTGGGCGGAATGAGCACCATCGGTGTCAGCGAGAAGGCCTTTGAAACAGGCACGATGCAGCCTATCCTCTATAACATCTCTACAGCTCTCGGGATGATCATCATTGGATTTACGGTGGCACGGCACTACCGTGATAACAACGTGCACACCGTAAGTGAGATGCTGGAAAATCTTTTTGGCCGCAGGGCAAGGGCCATCTCAGCCATTGCCTTCATGTTTGCCTACATCGTTCTGGCCT
>SLEW01000050.1 GCA_007124575.1 Bacteroidales bacterium
GGAAGCGTTCTGCAAACACAAAGACATCATGCTTTCTCTGGCGCAGTGGCGGCAAGGTGATTTTAAAGCCATTTATGCGGTGATACAGGTCTTCCCGGAAGTTACTCTGGGTCACATCTTTCATGAGGTCTTCGTTGGTAGCCGAGATGATACGGACATCCACGCTTCTGACCCTGTTATCGCCAAGTCTGCTTATAGCTTTTTCCTGTATAGTGCGCAGCAACCTTACCTGGTTTTCATGGGTTAAGTTTCCTATCTCATCAAGAAACAATGTTCCGCCTTCGGCCGCCTCAAAACAACCCACTTTATCCTGTATGGCACCGGTAAAGGCTCCTTTCACATGGCCAAAAAGCTCACTGTTTGCAAGTTCTCCCGGCAAAGCACCGCAGTCAAGAGCCACGAAGGGCTTGTCCTTGCGCTGGCTGCGGTGATGAATGGCCCTGGCAATAAACTCCTTGCCCGAGCCGGTCTCCCCCTCTATCAGCACGCTTAGCCCCGCGGGGGCTACCATTTCCACGTGCTGCATCACATTTTGCATGGCCGGGTCCTCACCACTGATAAACCTGTTTTCAAAACCATCCAGGTCATCAGGGCTTTCTTTTAATCCTCTGTTTATGACCCTGATGATCTCTTCCTGAAGGAAGGGTTTGGTAATATAGTCAAAAGCACCCGCCCGAATCATTTGCACTGCTGTACGCACGTCGGCATATGCAGTCATGATAACAACAGGCACGTAAGGTTCACGCTTTTTCACCCTCCTGAATATCTCATCACCATTTGCATCAGGCAGGCGATAATCACACAAAACAAAATCTACACCCCCTCTTTTCAGCTCTTTAATTCCATTGTTTGCTGTATAGGCAATGCGCACATGATGACCCTGTTTTTTTAACAGCAAATCAAGTTGCTTACATATGAAAGTATCATCGTCAATAATCAAAATGGTAGCCATAGCACTTGAGGCTTTGTGGAAATATTTCTACAACATTCAAAGATATAAAAAGAATGCATACGCCCCCGCAAACACTTGTTTAATAAAAGCGTACGAAAGCGCATAAAAATGTTCGCCATCGGACACTTTTTTTGCGTGCGGCTCAAAGAAAATCAAGCTCTATGTTGCTCACATTGTGTATCTTATGGTTTTTGGCACAATTATAGATTTACATTAAGCGAATCCAAAAGAAACTGAAAAAACAACTAAACATAAAAAAACTTAAAGTCATGAAAACACGTATCATTATCACCGCCGCCTTCATTTTTATCATGGGATTTGCAAACGCCTGCAACACGAGCTATCTGACCTTCACCACTTCCAATGGCGTTGAGATCAAACAACCCAT
Source organism: Bacteroidales bacterium (assembly GCA_007124575.1). Lineage (GTDB taxonomy): Bacteria > Bacteroidota > Bacteroidia > Bacteroidales > UBA7960 > PUPG01. The sequence goes on from SLEW01000050.1 coordinate 1,341, forward strand.
TGAGGTTGAAGAAGCTGAAGAAGTAATTCCCGAGATGATAGTAGAAGAAATCCTGAAAGCACAAACAAACATGGCCTTTTATCATTTTGACATCAGGGACTATTACAGCCCTGAAGAAGAAGAGCAACTTCCTTTTGACCTGGAAGCCGTGCTTAAAACGGCCAAACTGGACAAATAAGCCTTTCGCTAAAAATCATCTGCTCTCATGCACCATGCCCGACGGGAAAAACCGGCGGGTTTTTTTGTTAGTGAACCATTCTGCCGCACAAACGCCAAAAAATACTTTTGGCGTTTTTTTTATGTATTTTGTTGTTGTTTTGTTTATTTTTATCTTATTTTTACATATTATTAGGCTTCGTTAAAAGCCTGCAAAACCGAACCTTTTTTAAAGAAAGCAGACGGGCTGACAACCCAAAGCCGGGTATGTGAAAGCGAAAAACGGCACAAAACATCAGAGTAGCCGAGAAAGCTGAAAATCGAAAGAGTAGGCAGAAATTAAAAAAGCAAATCCCATGAAAAAGTATTATGTTCTTATCTTTACAGCAAGTCTGGTTCTGTCTTTTGTGATATTCTCCTGTGACAAGGAGGATGCATGGCCTGATGATCTTAAAAAGGATTTTGAAGCAGCGGCCATATTACACACCGAGGCGATGGAGGCAAGTCTGGATGCCTTGAAAAAAGCTCCTGCGGGTGACCCATCGGCTTTACTTCTGGTTGTTGAAGAAGCCGTCACAAGACATGTGGCACAAAATCCCGGATTTGCCCCTCATCATGAGTACGCAAACAATGGGCTCGAAGCAGAGGTTAAGCGGTTATATCGTTTCAGAAAGATGGTCGGCGACCCCAACTACAAAGGCGAATATGAATACAACGATTTTTTATTGTACACCATTCACGATCATCAGGATGACCTAAGTGAAGCACAGTACAATCTGCTTTTATCGGTAAATAGTATTATGGCGACATACAGCACAGAAGAAGAAATCGTTCCCATGTTGACCCAAATCCAGGACGTAGACTGTCTTGCGCTCCCCGAGGAGGAGCGTTATGTGATTTACTCGGCCATTACAATCGGCATTGAGTCTGTCGGTTATTGGAATGCGCACATAGATGAATGGATTGCGGCATTTACAGATGGCGATCCTGACAAAATTGCGCATCTTGACAAATGGTTTAACTGGGGCAGTATAGTCGGCAGCGATGTCGCAGGGGGTGTCGGAGGAGCCATTGGCGGGGCCATTGCAGGCTCGTTTGCCGGGGGCATTGGTGCAGGACCCGGAGCAATTGCCGGCGGAGTTGGCGGGGCTGCAGGAACTTCAGCCACCGATGCTGTAATGCAGATCATCGGCCATATTTTTTAGTGTCCGTGGCTGTCTTTATCCGTTTTTGGGAAACACATACTAAAACAACAAATTACACCCTTTATGAAAAAACAACTCATTGTGTTTTTTGTGGTCCTGGTAGCTTTAGTAATTCTGGCACAGGTGCTGCTCGTATATGACAAACTAAGCTGGCAGATTCTTATGCAGGGCATTTTGGCCGGCGTGCTGTCCACCTTTGTTTTCTGGGCAATTATAAAAAACAAGAAAACCAAATGATGCAAACGATGAATCCTTCGCACGTATACTTTTTTTTCGGCTTTCTGCTGGTTTTGTTAATTGTGGTTCTATGGGTTATTACCATCAGGGACATTCTCCTTAACGGGCAGAGGAAAGTGCTGATCTTGCTGACCTTGCTTGCTCCTGTTATAGGACCATTGATCTATTTTCACGCCAGACAACATAAGTGAGGCTGAGTTTTCCAGCAGCATCAGGAAGGTGGCCGGCATGAATGCCTGTTCTTTCGCCGGCCGCCTTCCTGGTCCCGGGCCGTTAGTTTCGCGGCCTGTGAATTAAACAATAAATGCTACTTTTGTACTATGGAAACAGTAGTAAGCGGAATACGCTCCACGGGGCACCTGCATCTGGGAAATTATTTTGGCGCCATAAAAAATTTTGTGAAGATGCAACACCAGCACAGGTGTTATTTCTTCATTGCAGACTATCATTCTCTGACAACGCATCCCACACCTGATGATCTAAGCCGGAACGTCAGGCAGGTGCTGATCGAATATCTTGCGGCGGGCATAGATCCGGAAATTGCCACCTTGTACATTCAGAGCGACGTACCCGAGGTTGCAGAACTCTATCTGCTGCTCAGCATGAATGCCTACAAAGGGGAGCTGGAGCGCTGCACATCGTTTAAAGACAAGGTACGCAAGCAGCCTGACAATGTGAATGCGGGACTTCTCACCTACCCTGTGCTGATGGCCGCAGACATCATCATACACAAAGCATCCAAGGTGCCGGTGGGCAAGGACCAGGAGCAGCACCTTGAGATGGCGCGCACTTTTGCCAACCGGTTCAACCGGATGTACAGCACCGACTGTTTCCCGCCTCCCTATGCTTTCAACTTTGACAGCGAGCTGGTTAAGGTCCCGGGACTGGATGGCAGCACCAAGATGGGCAAATCAGAGGCAGAGGGCAATGCCATCTTTTTAGCTGATGACGAGAAAGCTATACGCAAAAAAGTTATGCGCGCCACAACAGACTCGGGCCCCGGAAAGCCCGGAGAGCCCATGACACAGCCGGTAGAAAACCTTTTTAACCTGATGGGCATTGTCAGCAGCCCGGAAACGGTTTCATACTATCTGGACACTTATAACCAGGCCACCATCCGCTATGGCGACATGAAAAAGCAGCTTGCCGGGGACATGATCGCTTTTACTGCTCCCTTGCGCGAACGCATCCTGGCCCTTGATGCCGACGACAAATACCTGCAAAAGGTTGCCCGGATGGGCGCGGAAAAAGCCAGGGAGAGTGCGCAAAAAACGATCCGCGAAGTGCGTGAGATCATAGGGTTTTCTGCGCCATAAAAACAGGAACGAAGACAACTGCATGCCTACAAACATAGAAATCAGGAAAGAGAAGGAACGGGTGGTGCTCGTCGGCGCCATTACCCGTGAACAAACGGAAGAAGCAGTAGCTGAATACCTCGACGAGCTTGCCTTTCTGGTGAACACTGCCGGCGGGATCGTACTCAAAAAGTTCACCCAGAAGCTGGACAAGCCTGATGCGGCAACCTATATCGGAAAAGGAAAGGCTGAAGAGATCAAAGCCTACCTCCAGGAGTCAAAGGCAGACCTGGTGGTGTTTGATGATGAGCTAACAGCCTCTCAGCAGCGAAACCTTGACAGGACTTTCAAAACAAGGGTCATAGACCGCAGCAACCTGATCCTGGATATCTTTGCCATGCGGGCCCGCACAGCGCATGCCCGCACCCAGGTGGAGCTTGCGCAATACCAGTACCTGCTGCCCCGGCTGGCCGGGATGTGGACACACCTGGAGCGGCAAAAAGGGGGTATAGGACTGAAAGGCCCCGGCGAGAAAGAAATTGAAACAGACCGCCGTATTGTGCGCGACAAAATCGCCCTGCTCAAAAAGAAATTGCAGCAGATAGACAAGCAGAAAGCCACCCAACGGTCTAACAGAGGCAACCTGGTAAGGGTAGCCCTCGTAGGCTATACCAACGTGGGCAAGTCAACCATCATGAACATGCTCAGCAAAACAGATGTGTTCGCCGAAGACAAGCTCTTTGCCACCCTCGACACCACCGTCAGAAAGGTCGTGATTGGAAACCTGCCCTTTCTGCTTTCCGACACCGTGGGATTTATCCGGAAGCTTCCCCACCACCTGATAGAATCGTTTAAGTCTACCCTGGATGAGGTACGGGAGTCTGACGTGCTCCTCCATGTGGTGGATATTTCACATCCAAACTTCGAAGAGCAGCTTCAGGTTGTGAAAAACACCCTTGCTGAAATTACCGGGAACGAAGAGAAAGAGACCATCGTGGTGTTCAACAAAATGGATAAATACAGCTGGGTAGAAAAAGAGGAGGATGACCTGACGCCCGCCACGCGGGAAAACATCAGCCTGGAGGAGATGAAAGAGACGTGGATGGGCAAAATGAACGCCCCCTGTATTTTTATCTCTGCCAAAAAGAAAGAAAACATCGAACAGTTCAGACGTATGCTTTACGATACCGTAGTAGAAATCCACCAAAAACGGTACCCTTATGACCATTTTCTGTATTAACCCGGGTTAAAAACTGTTTTTTTATAGCATTAAGGTGTTTTGTGGTTCAGGGTGCCATGATGCTGCTGTATTCAGCAACTTCTTTTTTGTTGATTCGTGAACAACTTGTCTGAAATTGTAGACAAAAATACCACACCCCATGTTAAATCATCTTTTTGCCGGTTTTATCAGCTTACTTGCCAGGCTGCCCCTGTGGGCGCTTCATGGCCTGTCTTCTTTTGCTGCATTTCTTTTGACACATGTGATCAGATATCGCAGGAAGGTCGTGCTTGCGAACCTGAGAAACTCCTTCCCTGAAAAGGGGGAACGGGAGATACGTAAGATAGCCCGCGGCTTTTACCGGCACCTCACGGATGTGGCTGCAGAGACGATCAAGCTCAAAACCATGAGCGACCAGGAAATATTGCGTCGTTGCAGGGTCTGCGAGGAGGGGAGGCAGGCATTAAACCGTCATTACGAACAGGGTGGCAGTCTTATCGGCTTGCTTGGGCATTTTGGCAACTGGGAGTGGGTGCCACCCGTGACATCGCTAACCTTTCCTTTCCTGGTTGTTCCGGCTTACAGGCCGCTCAAAAACAAGCCTTTTGACCGGCTCATGCTCAGGATCCGCAGCCGTTACTCCCATGAGCTGATCCCAAAGAAGAATGTGGGTCGGGCCAGCGTTCGTTACATCCGTGGCAAGAAGCCCTTCGTGCTGGGACTGATCGCAGACCAGACGCCACAACCGGGCACAGCATCCTGGATCACCTTCTTGTCGCAAGACACCCCGGTATATTCAGGCCCCGAAAAGCTGGCCCGCAGCATGAAGCTTCCGGTATTTTTTGTGGCCCTCCGGCGCCAGAGACGCGGTCATTATTTTTTCCAC
>SLEW01000225.1 GCA_007124575.1 Bacteroidales bacterium
AAGGAATACTGTTAGAAATACGGCCAGGCAAACAAGAAATGCCTCCGGGAAAAGGATGAATATAATCCCTACAAGGGTGGCTATCCCCTTGCCTCCCTTAAAAGAGGCAAACACAGGGAATACGTGTCCGAGGATGGCCATGGCGCCCAATAACATCTGGAACACCACAAACCACTCAGCCTGCATAAAACCGGTATTGATGAGGTGTGCCAGGCTTACAGCCCCAATCCCTTTAAATGCATCCAGGATCAGCACCACCAACCCTACGCGCGGGCCAAGCACCCTCATGGCATTGGTAGCTCCGGCATTGCCGCTGCCATGTTCCCTTACATCCAGTCCCTTGACCAAACGGCCAAGCCAGACAGCCGTAGGTATAGAACCCAGGAGATAAGCGACAACAACCAGTAATCCCATGGGAAGGTAAATATCTGCCATAAAATAATTCTTTGGTTATGCCTTTGTAAATTTCAGGGCTGTCCAGTCTTCCATTTCTTTTTCCCCGGAAAGCTCAAGATCGAGGCTTTTAGCAGCCGCAAAGATAACATCTTTATCAAACGTCATAAAGCCACTCATAATCAAAGTGCCCCCAGAATTGAGAACCTTGTCGTATTTTGACATGTCTTCAAGCAATACGTTGCGTGTGATGTTGGCCAGGATCACATCATAGCTCTGCCCACCCAGAATGGAAGAATCCCCATGCAGTACATCCATGTTGTCAACATGATTTCTGCTGGCATTTTCAAGGGTGTTTTCGTAGGCATACAGGTAATTATCGATGGCCGCAACGTGCTTTGCTCCTTTCTGTGCTGCCAGAATGGCCAGCACACCGGTGCCACAACCCATATCCAATACCGTTTGTCCTTCAAAATCCATCTCCAGCATAAACTTAATGACCAGCACGGTAGTTTCATGATGACCGGTACCGAATGACATCTTAGGCTCAATAATGATCTCATGTTCAATACCTGGTTCACTTTCATGGAAAGGCGCCCTGATCAAACACTTCCCTTCTACTTTGACTGGCTCAAAGTTACTTTCCCACACGGCATTCCAGTTTTTGCCGCCCAGTTTGTTCACTTCAAACGAAAGTTTTTCAGGGCCTTTTTCACGGTATCTTTCAAACAGTTCGGTTACGGGCTTTGATCGATAATGGCATGCACCAATATATGCCCTGAACCCTGTTTCTTCCTCACTGAAGCTTTCAAATCCCAGGTCAGAAAGCTCGGCGATCAATATATCCGTCCAGGGCTCAACAGGCTCAAGCTGGCAGTGAATTTCAATGTAGTCCATAACGCTATGCCTCCTCCAGGGCGAGTATAATGTGAAAGAAGTCATCAGGTTTTAGTGAAGCACCGCCAATGAGGCCGCCATCCACATCCGGGTTGCTGAAAAGCTCAGCGGCATTCTTAGCGTTGCAGCTGCCGCCATAAAGGATGCTCATATCATTCGCCACGTCTTCATTATATGTGTCAGCTATCAATTTACGGATATGTGCGTGCATCTCCTGTGCCTGCTCCGGTGTGGCCGTTTTACCTGTACCGATAGCCCATACAGGCTCATAGGCTATCACAGCGTTTCCGAGCTGGCTCTTATCCATCCAGAATAAACCCTCCCTGATCTGATCAGCAACTACCTTAAAATGATCGCCTTTTTCTCTTTCTTCGAGCACTTCCCCGCAACAAAAAACGGGTGTCAATCCATTTTTTAATGCCTGACTTGTCTTGCTGGCCAGCAGCTTATCATCTTCGCCAAACTGGCTCCGCCGCTCCGAATGACCAATAATCACATGGCTGGCCCCTGTTGACTTGATCATGCCTGCTGATACCTCTCCTGTATAGGCTCCCTTTTCTTCATGATGACAATTTTGTGCACCAACATGAACGTTTTCATAATGGCCGAATACGTCAACAGTCCTTGTAAGATAGGGGTAAGGTGGAAAAAGAATAACCTCAGGCATCCCATTTGCCTGGCTCTTCTTCCGATTATTATGACTGTCAATTTTATCTTTCAGCTCACCAACAAGGGCACTGGCCTCCTCCTGCCCCAGGTTCATCTTCCAGTTTCCTGCAACGATTTTTTTTCTCATGGCTTTATCATATTTTGATTTTCAAATGAAGGAGTGTTGTTCCTGCAGTTGATCAATGTCAGTTCGTTTGATCATTCATCATCCTCATCCAACGCAGAGTTTTTCCTGACACCAAAAAATTTCAGGATCCTGTGCCAAAAGAGTTTAACGGCAATGGCCACGCCAGCAATGGCACCCACCATAGCCTGTAAAATTATACTTCCGGTACCGGGGTCAATATACCCCGTAACAACCTGAGGATCAACAGAAATAATCACACTAATCACTGAATAAAAACTCATATACATATTTTTGTCTTGTTTTCTGGCCAGAAATCATCAAATTATTCTTCAAAGATATCAGTTTTTAAGCACTTAACCTCAAACCCGAAACCCTACCGTCTTTTCATCAGATATAATGTCCTGAAGGTTCCTTCCACGGGTAGCTTTTCCCGGATATCATAAAAGGCAGAAAAGGCCTTTTCAAAGTGCGTTTCATTGTAATGAGGATAGACATCTTTGCGTGTAGCCAGCAATTTTTGCACCTGGGAATCCTGTTTGGGAACAAATTCAATGACAAGGTGCTCGCCAAGGCGGCTGAAGAAGGCTGCAATTTTTTCAAAAGGCAGGTTATGAGGAATGGCCAGATGATGAATCAGGGCGAGTGCCATAAGGGTATCAGGCAATTCGCGTTCGGCAAATGAAGAACGCTCCTTGTTTGCCCATCCCACAGCAGGACTGGGGTTGGTGAGGTCTATTACCAGCGGAAGGATATTGCGTAACTTTTTTTCCTTATTCATACGATAGCATGCCTCTACTGCCAGGGGATCCACGTCAAAGGCAATACAACTTGCATCCATGTTCGCAGCCAGATTAGTAAATTCGCCGGTGTTGGCGCCCAGATCCCAAACCCTGCGAGGATTTATTTTCTTAAGAAAAAGGGATACTATCTCTTTTTTCTTCTCAAAAGCCTCATCGGAGTAACTCATAAACCCATAATAGCCTGCCCAGGTGGTTTTCCTGGTTTTCAGCCGTAACGCCCCGACTGCCTGCCCCGTGCTTTCTGTAAGATGAAGCAGCCTCTTTTTGGAGATGGTGCTCTTTTTGACCCGTTTTGCGTTATCCTTGAATTTTTGCTGTGCCCTGGCATGCAAATGAAGATGCATCAACAATGAAGGCCTCCACCTGGTGCGAAAAGGCAATAGCTTCACAACCCGCTCCAGAGGTATCCCATCCAGGTGCAGCGATAACATGCGGTTCATGTCGGGATGGATGTAGCTCATTAAGGCCAGCGGTGCAAGAAAATGCTCTGTAAACTGACGGTAAGCGGGCCAGGGCTGATTTTCCCGGTAGCCTTCAAAAGACAATGTATCAATAAAAACAGGCTTGCCCTGATGAAACTGAATGTTATAGGCTGATGCATCTTTTAACCACATGCCATAACCCAGCGCCGCCTTCTGTATCCTCAGAGTAGCAATGGCAGCATCTTTCAGCTGACTGAAGCACCATTCATAAGGGTAAGAGATAAAGTCAACCTTTTCAGGCTGAATTACCCTGTAAGCCTCCCCGTCAACCCCCTTGTGTCCGGATAATTCATTGTGTGTAATCAGCCAGCCCTTTCCGGTAAGATAATCATAGAGACCGGATGAAAGCAGCTGGTCATAATCTTCCTTTCCTGCCTGATTCACCTGTCGAAGCAGCTTTCCGTTCTCGTAAAAAAGGAAGCCGCCCGGATCGCGAAAAGAACTCTTGTGGATGTTGGGCATGGGGTTTAGGGTTTGAAGTTTGAAGTTTGAGGATTGGGGTTGATGGCTTTCGACTGTTTTGCCCAACCGGACGATTCAAAAGAAAAAATCATGTGTCATCCAGCATAGAGTAATCTTGATCAAAGAACTGATTCATCATAACGCGCATCGTGTTCACAGGGGCGATGCTGTCATAAAGCTTGCTGTGATCGCCATCCGGGAAATATATGGCATTAAGCACCCGATGACTGTGTTCCGCTCCTGTGGCACCCGAACTCTGCTCGCGAACGCCATGATCTGAGAGCAAAACGATCACGGGGGGATCATCCGAGCTATTCAAAATGTTATAGGTGATATCCAGGATCCTGTCGCTGATGTAGAGGTATTGTTCAAGATATAGCTCCTTTTTGGTTTCATTATCAATGGATTCGTATTCCCAGTGATTGGTAGGATTCTCCATAAAATCCCCATGCCTGTCGAAGACAAAGGGCAGATGGGGGGTCATCAGGTGGGCATATAAAAAGGTAGGGTGTTCATTTTGGCGAGTTGTTTCAGGAAAGTCTTCAATAAGATTAAGAAAATAATTATTTACGCGGTAATACAGGTTTGAGGTGTCATCCCTGAAAAAAGATGAGAGAGGGCTCAGGAGGGAGCGATGCAAAAGGAGATAAAGAAAGGCATCCATGATTACCTCATCTTCAGGGTCAGTATTATACATACAATAGAAATTAATGTCTGTTATTCCGAAGGAATATTCAAAACTCCCCCATCCGTCAATAAAATGTATCTCATATCCTGCACGGTCCAGAAAATTCATAAGGAAGTTGTTATCATACCTGCTGTAGAGCTCGGCAGCAGATAGGTCCGGATCCATATAGGTAAGATTCATCAGTGAGGGCAATGACCTCAGGGTATTCGTATAGCGCGTCTTACTGTCTTTGGCGAAGAAAAACCCCATGTCCTGCAGCCTGTTCATAAAATATGTATGGTCATAGTCCCATTGATCCTCCATGGTGGGGATGCTGGCAAACTCGTCAAAGACGAGGATATATATGTCTGGCTGATAACCTGAATCCCCAGCATGCGCTTCTTCATGTACATGAACAGCACCCTCCCGGTTCTGCGACAAGCGGTGTTTTTTCATTTCCGCGGGTATAAGTGTAATCAGGTTAAACAATACCAGCAGACCTAACGGAACGATCAGAATGGTGGTCATCTTCTCCTGTGCGACCGGGTTCCTGATCTTAAGCATACCGAAAGCAATAAGTGCATAGATTGAGATAAAAAACAGCATGATCACCAGGTTGCCCAAAGGAAGGACACTGGCAACAGCGTCTTTTATAACACCATAATACCAGAAGAACAGCATAAAAACGGCACTAAGCAGGCTCGCAAGCCGGGTTTTGGCCGCAAAAACCCTCCATGCGGCAAAAACCAGGGCAGCCATGGCAAGAGATGCAATTACCGGCATAAGCAGCTGCGACAAATCAAGCTCCTGCACATTATGTGTATAAAGTGCCTGCACGGGATAGACTGCCGCAAGCACCACCAGTAAATACGATCTGAAACGAAGCATGTCCTCAGTATTCCTTATTAACTATTTAGCGCCTAAACCACTCCATGAGTTGTGCATACACAAGATGCACGGGCAAGCCCATAACATTATGATAAGATCCCTGGATGCCTGTAATGCCGATATAGCCGATCCACTCCTGGATACCATAAGCTCCGGCTTTATCAAATGGCTGATATTGAGAAATATAGTAGCTGATCTCGTCATCACTGAGAGGTCGAAACGTGACAAGGGAGTGATCATGAAGCACCTTTTCCTTATCCTGATGCCGGATACAGACACCCGTATAGACCTCATGTGTGCTGTCTGACAGTGCGGAGATCATTTTAAAGGCATGGGCGGCATCATCGGGTTTGTTGATAATTCTTCCATGGTGCACTACGATGGTGTCAGCTGTAATAATTACCGTATCCTGCTTTTGCAGCTCATCAGTAAAACAATTGGCCTTTTCCCGGCAGATATGGGTTACCACTTCCAGCGGAGACATTCCGTCATGAAAGGTTTCCGGGGTGGGGCGTACCATTACCCGGAAGGGTATTCCTGTGGCTTCCATCAGTGCTTTTCGGCGGGGCGATTGAGAAGCCAGAATGATATCATAAGGATTTAAACAACTTAAGGGACCCATAACAGTTAACAAATTACATCATTAGCAAGATAACAGATTCTACCAATTAAAACCGTCATTATGGAACCACTTGTCCTGCATACGCATCACTTGTTCGAGCACATCCCGCACACAGCCTTTTCCGCCTTCGTGCCCTGATATGTATTTTGATATGGCTTTGATCTCTTCCACGGCATCCGCGGGGCAGGCTGGAACACCAACTTCACGCATGGTTTGGTAATCAGGAAGATCATCCCCCATGTAAAGAATTTTCCTTTTTTCCAGGTTTTCTTCCTTCACGATCTTCTCGAACAGCTCCAACTTGTTACTTACGCCAAGATATACTTCCTTGATCCCAAGCAGCATAAAACGCTGCTTGACAGCTTCACAGCTACCACCCGTAATAATGATTATACGATAACCTTTTTTTACTGCCAGCTGCAGGGCATAACCATCCTTCACGTTCATGCTTCGCAGCATTTGCCCTTCCTGGGTCAGCAAGACAAGACCGCTGGTCATCACCCCATCCACATCAAAAACAAAAGTATCCACATCCGATAATAATTGCTTGTAATTTGTCATGCAACAAAAATTTTTATTTATAACATGCTCGTTAACATATGATCCAAAAACTCGAAACCTCAACTATTAACCTTCAAATCCATATTTCCTTCTGATGCTCTCGCTGATAAAATTATACATTTTATGGTAATCCGGTTGCTCTTTCAGCATTTCCAGGTGTCTTTCGATTACCTTGAGGTTATTACGGCGGGCCGGGCCTGTCTGGATTTGGCCGGGCGGTTTCTCCTGTGCTTTGCGGGCTGTTTCTTCAATCAGAGGACGCAGCAGATCAAATGGAAGGTCGTGCTGCTTCAGGATATCTGATGCCACTGTGTACATATGGTTTACAAAATTGCAGGCAAAGACCGCAGCCACATGAAGCATGCGCCGCTGCTCGCTGCCGGTCCATTGCACTGCATCACTGATGCTGCCTGCGAGATGTTCCAGGGCTGGCTTGTCAGATTCTTTATGCGCTTCGAGACATAACGGCACTTTCCTGTAATCCAGGGGCACATCCCTTGAAAAGGTTTGCAGGGGATAGAACACACCATACCGTGAGCTTCCGGCTTTGAGGGCATCCATATGTGTGGTACCTGAGGTATGAACAAGCAACTTATCCTGAAAAGGAAAGCATTCAGCAACCTTTTCTATGGCATCATCCGTAATGGCCATAACATAAAGGTCAGCATCCTGGTTCAGGTCAGCCAGACGATCTGTAAAGCCACTGTTCAGCTGGCCGGCAAGTGTTCTGGCATGTTCCACTTCCCTGCTAAAAACCTGAAGCACCTCAAGACCGGCCTCCTGAAATGCATGGCCCAGGTGGGTGGCCACATTACCAGAACCTAATATGACTATTTTTCGTATTTGTGCCATATATGCTCCCTTTTTACATTAGCTGCATAATCCATAGCAGAGCCGTCTACATCCTGCCACGGGCCTGTTTTTTTCTGCTTCGATAAGCCATCCATAATCCGATAAACATAAGTACTATACTGATCCACAGCAAGTTGATCAATGGAAAAACAACCGTTTTAATGATGATAAAGTCCAGGCGCTCTTCATAAAGTTCCAACTCCACAGTATACGGTTCATCAGCGGCTCTTGCAAGTCTGAACCGTAGCTCCAGTTCTTCAGCCGTGTCATCTTCATGGATAATTTCACCATCGGAATAAACAAAAGCCGGTTGCAGGTGATAATGTTCTCCAAAATTACTGTATATGACCATGTCTGCTATCACTCTGAGCTGATCTTCGCCATGCATGTCATGTAATGGCTCCGTGCTGATGTCATGGAACACCAGGAGGTGATTATCCAGCGGAATGCTGTCACCCACAGAGATCGTCAGGCTCTGAAGGTGCTGATGTGGCTCTGGGATTTCCCCCTGGTCAAGATCCGCGTAGGTAATATACGTAAAGATATCTCTTAGTGGAAAAACCTGTGCATAAGGTTCATACACATTTCCCATACGCTCATTGAGAAGCACGGAGGGATAAGAGCTGAATACCTTGTAATATTCACCATCTTTGTTTTCTCTGAGAAAATCCAATTGATAGTGCATCCTTTCTCCGTCAAAATCATGGCCCACATACGTCACATGATAGTCTCCCATAGCCAATACTTCATCCTTTATCAGCAGAAGATTTTCAGTTTCTGAAAAACTCTCTCCCAGGTGATAACCGGAGGTATTTTTTGAGATAGTCTCCTGTTGGGAAAATGTGATCACTACGGCCAGCAGGAACAGCCCCATTGCCAGATGGGTTACTGCGCCACCTTTGCTGATATATTGTTTGGGAAAACGCAGCAGCATATCCAGCGCAGAAAAAAACGCAAACAATGAAGCAAACAGCATCAGGAGGTAATCTGTGCGGCTCAGTGAGTAAGCCAGGGCAATAACCAGGGTAAAAACCAGGGCTAAACCGAGAGACAGGGCCATGCGCTTCATAAATACCCGAAATTTGTTACTGCCCCACCGGATAAATTGTGTAAAACCAATCATCAGCGCAATTGCGGCGGCGAAAGGCAGCTGCCAGGTATTATAATGATGTATTATGTCGGTTGGTGGGGCGAGGTTGGTGCCAATAAACCTGTTCAACACCGGAATGGAAGTACTGAAGATGATTTGAAAAGCAGACAAGGCCATGACGAGTGCACCGATAAAGAGCCAGAAGTCGCGGCTGAATACCTTTTCGCCCTTTTTTGATGGGAGCTTAGGGTATTTTCTAAAAAAGAGTGTCAGTCCAAGTGTAAGAAATACAAAAAGATAGATAAGAATGTGCAGTCCCATTCCATCACTTCCGAAAGAATGCACGGAGGTATCCGATAACACGCCGCTTCTTGTCAGATATGATGCATAGATGACAAATATAAAAGCCAATATGGTAAAGAGAAAGGTTGGGGCATAGCTGTGTCTTTTTTTCTTTGACACCAGCATCAGGTGCAGGGCAGCCACCAGGATGAGCCAGGGCACAAGTGAGGCATTTTCGATGGGGTCCCAGGCCCAGAAACCTCCAAATGTCAGCGATTCATACGCCCAGACACCGCCAAGAAGAATACCCGCCCCAAGAAATAGCACTCCCAGTATAGTCCAGGGGATTGCGGGTCTGATCCATTCGTGGAACTTGCCTTTCCAAAAGCCGGCAAGGGCAAAGCAAAAAGGCACCAGAACCGCAGCATATCCAATGAATGTCACGGGTGGATGAGACATCATCCAAAAATTACGAAGAAGGGGGTTAAGGCCATTGCCATCTGCAATCTGCTGAAGGTATTCAGGATTCTGAAAAAAGATGTTACCTGCATTTTCCGATGCATTTCTGAGGAGCATAAAGGGGTCAAAGCCTATGCTGATGTCTCCCGACCTGATTCCCAGCAGCATGCTAACCATGATCACCTGTGAAGCGGCAAAAATGGTCATTACCCGGGTTTCCCACTTTCGGGAGACACGCATGATGATCAGCCCAAAAACAGCCTGAGACAAGACCCAAAAAAGCAGGCTTCCCTCCTGCCCTGCCCAAAAGCTGGCTATCTGGTACCCCAGCGAAAGATCATTTTCTACATGAACCCATACATAACGATATTCATAATACTGGTTTAGGAGGATGTAAAGCAGGGCAAAAGATGCTATCGCGATCATTAACGAATGCACCCTGAAAGCCCTCTGGCCATAGCAGCGCCAGAGACGATAGTCTATGCGTCCGTCAGATGAAGCCCGCCAATAAGCAAAAACAGCAAAAACAGCTGTAATGAACCCAACAAAAAGAGCAGTGCGACCCGCATAACCCCAAAAAAGATGTTCACCAACGTATTGAATATCCATATAGTGAAGGATTTTTGCTAACAAAAGTAAGGATTTTTACACATAGACCAGGTGATGTTATTCTCTCGCATAGCAGGATATAAATAGGTCAATGGAATAATTCAGCGCCTGGACTGTTTACTCCCTGATGATAATCTGTGAGTGATTGACATCCCGGCCTTGCAGACTCAAAAGATACAGGCCCGGAGCAAGGTCTGACAGATTCTTTTCAATGGTTTTGACCTGGCCGGGAACCAGGTTGATCTTTCTGGATAATTTCAGCCGGCCGTCTGAGCCATAAAGAGAGAGTGTGTAAGTGCCTTCCATTTCAATGCCAAAACGAACATTCATTTTGTCAGCAAAAGGATTGGGATAAACCTGCATGGGATCCGTGGCAATTTCACAGGCAGGCTCGGATATGCTTGTTTCCAGGTCTTCAAGCGCATCATAGAATATTTTTGCTTCTGTTGCGTGGTCACGCAGATCGTCCAGCTCATCGGCGAAATGAAGTGCAAAACCAAAAGAAAGCGTATCACCCGGATGCAAAGTGTGTGGTCCGTGGCTTATCATTGAAGAAATGTCGTTATCTGCAGCAAAATATCCTGCTTGCAAGCGATTGGTAGTGAGGGCGGCATATTTCTGCACGTCACTAAAACCATTATCGATTCGCATGCTGCCTTTAGCACCCTGGTTATCGAAAGCATAGTGTCGCATGCCGCCATCTGAAAGCAGCTGAATGCCAGTATAGTGTCCGCCCTCATCAGAATATGCATAAGCAACCCTTGAAGGTATGTCGATGGTAGCTCGATGCAGCTTATTATTGCGTAGTATCCAGTCTGCAAAGAATCCGGCATATAGATGACTATAAGTGGCTTCGGATTGATTTACTACATGGTAATGCAGAATGAAATAATCTTTAGGGTCATCATAATCCCAGAAATAATAATCATAGCTAATGGCCAGATCAAGCGGAGTGCTCACCTGATCAATATTTTCCGTCAGCCGGCCACTTACCACGATTGGGGCCAGCAGATGATCTGTATGAATTACCGGATGTTGTTCAGCAAATAGTTTTTCACTGAAAGTGCCCTTCTCTGGCCCATAAACATTGTCGACCGTTTCTGCGGGGCTGTTAGCCAAAACAATCCCTCCGTTACGCAGAACGGTATAACCACCATCGTACGTCAGACCCCATCCCTGGCTATAATCAGGGTAGTTGAACCCTACGGCGCCAAGTGCTGAAATGGTAGTTTTTATCGGTCCGGCTTCAATATTTATATATTCTCTGTTCAGCACACGCTGGAAAAACTCACGTCCAATTATGTTCCCCTCTTCATCAAAAAAGTGAACAGCAAAGAGGGCTGTATAGTTTTCAGGAAGGTCTGGTCTGGCATACACTTGAAAAGGTTGCAGAAAATTATCAAACACCAGTAGGCTGTCCACACTGCCAAAGCTGACAGTATCCGTGAGAACTTCGAGGTTTTCCGAAGCTGTTGTCATCAAAGCAAGTACTGAATTTGCAGGCGCCAGCATGTTCTGCATGTGCATTTTCAGCTCAAACTCCGTTCCGGGGCCTGCATTTCCCAACTCAGCAGGGTCGGTCACGTGCTCTGCTATCCTGATGTAGCTGTGCGTTGTTTCTGTGAGCGACCGGTACATGTTCAGGCGTCCGTAGCCCAATTGTGATGCATAGTCGGTATTGCCTTCAAGATGGTCTATGGGATCGGCTGTCATACGCAGCAAGGCAGCTGTTTGCAGGGCACTGATATCAGGATAGTAAGAACGCAAAAGGGCGGCAGCTCCCGCAACCACGGGTGATGCCATGGACGTACCATTGCCACGCATGTATGTTCCATTAACCCATGTTGACATGACCTGGTGTCCGGGGGCAGCAATGTCAATAAAGGGTCCATAGCTGGAGAATCCGGCCTTATGATCCAGGCTGTCGGTGGCGGCCACACTTACCACGTGATCAAAAGACGCAGGATAGAAAGGCACATCATCATCCGCATTACCTGCTGCGGCTATCACGAGCACATCGTTGTTCAGCACAGCATAGTTGATAATATCCTGTCCGAAAGGGCCTGCATTAAAGTGACTGCCCCAGGAACAGTTGACAACATCAACACCCTGATCTGCAGCATATACAATACCTTCATATGCTTTGATGAGCCGTCCAAGCTCATCATCGATTTTTACGGGCAAAAAACGTGTATGGTATCCCACACCTGCAATCCCTTCATGGTTATTGGTCATGGCTGCCGCGATACCTGAAACATGTATACCGTGAGCCGAATTGTTGATACTGGGGTCGTTGTTTCCTTCACCCAGATCCCATCCATAAAAGTTATCAACATATCCATCATTGTCAGAGTCTTCACCGTTGATGGGATCGTCATAATTATAGGCAATAGCATCCACCAGGTCAGGATGATCCAGTTCAACCCCGGTATCCACGATTCCCACCATATAGTTTGTATCTCCCCTGGTAACAGCCCATGCCTCGTAAGCTGCGATATTATCAAGGTAATATTGCTGGTCGGTAAGCGGATCATTAGGATGATAAGCGGAAGTATCTGTTTTAAATTCAGGATTAAGCAGGCGAGGTACAGGACGGGCCTGCACATAATCTGTCAGGCCGCTTGATGCCAGTGCATACATGACACCCTTCATCCTTTCTGCGTCATCAACCACCGTTTCAAAAATGCGCGACAGGTCAACCAATACCAGACCTGATGAATGGTATTTCTCTACAGGTGCGTTGTGATAAGGAAAAACCCTGTGAGTAGATCTTACACCATGGTTAGAAAGCAAATCCCTGAGATGTGCAGGTAAAGACATGGGGTCTTCTGTTTTTTCTGCTGCCGCCTCTGTAATTTTAAAGATGACATGGCCGGGCAACACGGCACCAGCATCCAGCGCTTTATCAAAATCATCCGGGTAAGCGGCATGAACAGAGAACAAGCAACTCAAAAGCAGAGTAAAAGCTAAAATATAGGTTCGCTTCATTTTTACTGTATTTGAAATCATCAGCCTGCGTGTTAGTTCGCGTGGTCTTCAAGGATTTAGCGCCCTTTAGTAACCAGGCTGTCGTAGGCCGGAATATCATCCAGAAAAAGCCATTTGCCGGCATCCTCATCACGCAAACAGCAATAATGCATTAGTCCATTGGTAACCACCAGGTAGTCGACGCCGAAGGGAAAGTTATAGCGGGCCACCTGATCAAACACATCGCGGGTGATTTTTTGTGTCGCTGATTTACATTCCACGATCATAAGAGGGGCTGCCTTGTTGGTATATATTATGGCGTCGGCGCGACGCTTCATCTTGTTATACTCGAGCGAAGCCTCCACCGCTATCAGCGAGGCAGGATAACCCTTGTCTTTATGGAGCCACCAGAGAAAATGCTGCCTGACCCACTCTTCGGGCGTTAAAGCCACAAAACGCCGTCTGAAAATATCAAACACAAAGGCCTTGGGACCTCGTTGTTCTGTTTTGATAGGGTATTGTGGCAAGTTAAGCGGTTGCATTCGATCGTAGCTTTTCCATGAATCCTGCATACACAAATATAATCCAAAAATAGCATCGTCTTTAAAAGCTTTCATTATTTTTGTTTACGCAAAAGAAGATATGTAATGACTGAGAAGAATTTCTACAATATCCTCCGGGATATTCGCAACAAGGTGCTTTACCCGGTATACTTCCTGATGGGTGAGGAAGGTTTTTATATTGATGTGATTTCGGATTATATCGAAGACACGGTACTCTCCGATACAGAGAAGGAGTTTAACATGAGTATATTGTATGGCAGGGATACGGATGTACCTACGATCATAAGCACGGCAAAGCGCTATCCCATGATGGCCAGCAATAATGTGGTAATCGTAAGGGAAGCGCAAAACATCCAGAACATTGAAGACCTGTTGCCATACGTAGAAAAACCACTTGAGTCGACCATCCTGGTGATCTGTTACAAATACAAAATGCTGGACAAAAGAACCAGGTTTCATAAAGAAGTAGCAAAAAGGGGAGTGGTTTTCACAGGCAAAAAGCTTTATGACAACCAGGTTCCCGGGTGGATATCTGATTATGTAAAGCGTCACGGTTACAAAATCGGTCCAAGAGCATTGCAGATGCTGGCAGATCACCTGGGTACTGATCTTGGCAAGATC
Source organism: Bacteroidales bacterium (assembly GCA_007124575.1). GTDB lineage: Bacteria > Bacteroidota > Bacteroidia > Bacteroidales > UBA7960 > PUPG01. Next base: position 14,012 of record SLEW01000225.1, read on the forward strand.
GTAAATGAAGCAAAAAAGCTATTCATTAACCTGGGAAAAGGCTCTGAGATCACCACGGAGGTCATCGAAAAAAACATTGGCATCAGTAAAGATTTTAACATCTTTGAGTTCCAGCATGCCCTGGGTGCGCGCGACAGCAAAAAAGCCTACCAGATCGCGAAATACTTTGCCGATAACCCCAAAAGCAATCCTTTTGTGATGACCACGGCAATCTTGTATCAGTATTTCTCTAAAGTATTGCTTTATCATAGTCTGCGCGACAAGAGCCAGAAAAACGTGGCAGCGGAGCTGGGCATTCCGCCATTTTTTGCAAAAGACTACGCGCATGCTGCAAAGCAATATTCACCAGCGAAGGTCATCGGGATTTTTTCGCTGCTGAGAACTTATGACATGAGGTCAAAAGGCTGGGATAATGAAACCACCGACCAGGGTGAGCTCATTAAAGAACTCACATACAGGATATTGAATTAAACAACAATTCATGTCCCGGTGATATCCTCTGATAACCTCTCCGGGAAAACCAACGTAGTTACAGGGCTTTGACCTGTAAAACCGAAATATAAACAGATGAACTATTGGTTAGTAAAAAGTGATCCTTTTGAAAACATTGCCCTGGTCAAACAAGCACGATTGTCAGTTATGCCTCTGAAGCGCGAAGAATTTGACGTCATTGTGGAGCTGGGAAACAAAACGGAGTGATTATTCGTATAATTGATTGATCATGCATAGCATAGACATTGTAATTATAGTAATACTGCTTCTGGGGGCCATCCGTGGTTACCAGAAAGGGTTTTTCCATGAAGTGGCTACACTTGCAGGGCTAATTGCCGGTGTTTTTATAGCCATTCTGGCAAGCAATCTTATTGGAGGAGTAGCTGAACGCCTTGTAGACTGGAACATTCAGGTGGTTAAGGTAGTAACATTTATCATTGTATTCATTGTAGTCGCATGGTTTATCAGGATGCTTGGCACGTTGCTGACAAATCTGTTTAAGGCTTTAATGCTGGGCTTTATTAACCGTCTGGCGGGCTTCGCAATGGGTATACTGAAATGGGCTCTGATACTGGCTGTTATTTTGATGGTGGTGGAGTTTTTTGACCCCGGAAACAGGCTTATCTCAGAAGAGATGAGCCAGAAGAGCTATTTCTTCCCACACCTCGAGTTCTTATACGATCATATTACTGAAGCCATTGGGTTTGATAATTTTCCGGAAAGCATCAACTCATGGATAGAAAGCAATAACACTGACGCAAAGCAATAACAATGCGCAGTTCAATAAAACTATCTCCCCTTTCATTAACACCAAACAGGCTCTTAAAATGGCAGGTCATCTTCCTCCATGCCAGGAGGTTCCTCAGTGGGCGGAGGTGCATCGAATGGTGGCGGAGCTCCCATAGGTGCAGAGCCCTGATCACCGGGAATATCTGCCGCGTCCCTGGTAATTTTCCAGGCTTTAACATCCGTATACCAGCGCTCATTAAATTCGCGACTTTCAATATTTACCGCAGCCGTTACACGCTCTCCTTCTTTCAGCGCAAACTGATCTATTCGGTCACCCCATACTGAGATACATACTTTTTTCGGGTATTCACCCCCGGTTTCCATGATAAAATCCAGCTTTCGCCAGGGACCGTTTCGCCCTTCACCACTCTTTTCAGGTAAAACTCTGATAATGTTGCCAGTAATTTCCATATATAGTGCCTGTTTTGCTTTATTGAAATGCGGCACAAAACTACGAGAAATTTGAAAGCCGGCAAAGTAATCTCAGCAGAATGAATTTTGTCTGGTTTTTAATGCCTGAAAAATGATCAATATTGTTTTTAATTGTTATTTTTTATTATATTTGTACGTATAACAACATTAATTCCCTTAATAATGAAATTACATAGCTTTATAAGTAAGCACATCCCCGGACTGCGATTGCTTACTGTGAGTTTGGAGAATTATGTTCCGGGGGCCATCCTGGATCCTAAGAAGATGCGTTTTCTTGGACATTGCCGGGATGTATTGCCTGAAGAACCGGATACCTCATGGAAATACACCAAATCAAAGGCAAACATGCTTTATGGGATAATCAGCTATGATAAGAAGATTCACGGCAATACGAGGCTTTTGGGAATTCTTCAGTTAAGCGGGGGTCACTCTCATGATTTAAGGGTACACATGAGCATTACCGATATTCGTGGTGCCTCTCTTGACATCTCACAGATCTTGCTGCAGCCAAAGTTAAATCAATTAAGAAGAATTGACCGCAGAGGAAGGTGGCGCCAAATTAACAACCGGTTTGTCATAACCGAAACCTTTTATGCGCGTGAGGTGGAAGTGAATTTTTTCCGTAATGGCAAGATTTTGTTAAAGGGAGATCTGGATAAGATATCTCGTTTGCATGTGGAGGCTGGCCTGGAGTCCCACTGGGAAACAGATAAGTCACTCATCATTGCCAATCACGACAAGGTACCTTTCGGCGTCAGAGGCTTCCGTGTATAGCAACTCCAAACTCCAAACTACTGACAGCCCAAGTGCTGTCCCTGCAGATCATAGCCCTTACCTTCTCAATGTAGTCTTTATTGCTTTGGGGATTTTCTCGATGATATCCCCTGCTATGAGGCCCTCATGTCCTTTTTGGTTTGTGGCAAGGTCTCCGGCGCGGCCATGGAGGTATACGGCAAGAAGGCAGCTATGCAGGGTGGAGTAATTTTGCGCCAGCCATCCCATGATCATCCCTGTAAGTGCGTCGCCTGTACCCCCGGTTGCCATACCCGGATTACCTGTGGAATTGAAAAAACAGCGACCATCAGGCGAAACGACAACGGTATGGGCACCTTTGAGCACGATGTGCACCTGGAAACGATGAGCCAGCTCAACGGCTTTTTCCAGCCGATCATGTTCATTGCCTGACTTTCCTGCCAGGCGGTCGAACTCACCCGGATGTGGTGTAAAAACAGATCCCTTTGGTAAAAAACCGCACCAGGTCAGATTTTCTGAAAGTATGTTCAGGGCGTCGGCATCAAGCACCATGGGAACAGATGTGTTTTGAATGAGCAGCTTAAGTGCCCGGGCAGTTTGCTCATGGGTGCCGATACCCGGACCGGTACCCACCACATTATATCCCTCCAGGTCTGCAACCTCCGACACAAAATGCGCCTGATGGTCGGGAACACACATGGCTTCCGGCACAGCCGTCTGGATCACATCATATCCACTGGAAGGCAATTGTACCGTAAGCAACCCCAAACCCGTCCGCATAGCCGCACGCGCTGCCAATACAGCGGCGCCGGTTTTGCCATAACTGCCGGCCATCAGATATGCATGGCCGAAGTGCCCTTTATGCGCAAATTTTTTTCTTCCGCGATATAAAGACCGTATGTCAGAGGCTTGCAGGTAAAAGTTTCGTGTTTCAGCAGCAAGGATTGCATCCGGGTGCAATCTAATGTCAACAAGATACCATGAGCCAAGATACTGCTCATTGGATGCAAACATAAAGGCCAGTTTTGGCAGCTGAAAAGTTAGCGTATAATCAGCACGGATAATATGTTTCTCGTCATTCTGTCTGTTGTCTTCACAAAATAAGCCTGATGGAAAATCTATGGATACAACGATGGCGCGGGCGGCATTAATGTGCTTTACTACCTGTGCAAGCAGCCCTTCCAGAGGCCTGGTCAACCCGCTTCCCAGCAACGCATCAATCACCAGGTCTTCATCCTCGATGGCCGGTAAGTCATTCTCCTCTTCAATATTTTGGTAATGAAGATTTTGTAACCCTGCAAGACGTTTCTCGTTGATCAGAAAATCATCTGAAGCCCGGGTGCTGTGATTAATTTTGCATACAGTAACCTTGTTTCCGGAACCTGCAAGCAAGCGGGCAATCACAAGCCCGTCGCCGCCATTGTTCCCCATGCCACAGAAGATCTTCACATGCCGCTTGCGTTTCATGTGCCTGCGAATCCATTCATAACACCTTTTCGCTGCACGCTCCATCAGATCAATGGAGGCAACAGGCTCATTTTCGATGGTGTAACGGTCTAATTCTCTGATTTGCTTTGCATGAAGAATCTTCATCTCTTTTGAATTTACGTTTTTTGGAATATTCTGTTATTTACCTGGTTCTTCCAAATTTACTGTATCTGCCAAAGAAAGCGCTGTTGAAATCTCTCCAGGATATCCGGGAGATGGATTAACGCAGATAAAATTGCCCTTGCCGGTTTTATCAAAAATTGTTATTGTGTAGCTTTGCAGGATGGTCTTGGGATGCATGCCATGCATGTTTGCCTGCAATGGCTGATAATAAAAAGAACCGGACAGGTAACTGCAAGGGCACAAGGCACATGTATCAAAGTTAACGTGTTTTTTCCTAAATAGCAATTCCTGCCCGGAGATAATTGCCATTATATGATGACGTCACCCACGAAAAAATATAAGCAGTTGCTGCTTCCCACGGCCGGCATGCCGCCGCTGGAGTATTTCCTCTATCTGATCAATGCTGAAGTTGCCTGGGTTGAGCTGCACGAAACTTACCCGAAGCAAACGTGGCGAAACAGATCCACCATCATGACAGCCAACGGGCCGCTTGACCTGGTCATTCCGGTATCCAGACCTGATGGAAACCAAACCATTACAAGGGATGTTGTGATAAGCGATCATGAAAAATGGCACAAAGCTCATTGGAGAGCCATCTCCAGCGCCTATAAAAGCACGCCCTATTTTTTATTTTATGGCGATCTTCTGGAACCTTTTTTCAAAACCCCGCCCCAAGGCCCTCTCTGGGAGTTTAACAAAAAACTGCTTGGCAGCCTCCTAAGCGCGATCGGTATATCAACAGAGATGAGAGAAACCACTTCTTATAAAAAGATCGTCACCTGTCTGGACCTGCGCGATGAAATGACTCCCAAACTACATCGTCGCCGGCAGCCTGTGCCTCGCGAGTGGCCGGAATACTACCAGGTCTTTTCAGACCGGCATGGATTCATACCCAATATGAGCATCATAGACCTGCTGTTTCACCTGGGCCCCGATACGAAACCTTATCTGCACGAAGCAGCAAGAAAAAACCTGTTTTAGCTCAGGGTGGGATAAGCGATCCGCACATGATAAATGTTGAGCAGCATCCTTTTGAAGATGCCTTTTATGGTGGTGATGTCCTTGAAAGTAATATCAGCATTATCAAATTGTTTTTCCTCCACCTGCGTGTCGATAATGCCATCAACAAGCGCATTGATCTTTTTCTCATCGGGTTTGCCAAGGCTTCTGGACGCCGCTTCCACGGAGTCTGCCATCATGACCACGGCTGTTTCTTTGCTGAAAGGCCTTGGTCCGGGATATATAAAATCAGTCCTGTCTACCTCTTCTCCTTCGTTTTCTTTTACCTGCATGTTATAAAAATAGCGGGCGGTAGTAGTACCATGATGTGTCCGGATAAAATCGATGATATATTCAGGCAGGTCATGTTTCCTGGCCATCTCGATACCATCTATCACATGTGAAATGATAATGCGGGCACTTTCCTTAAAGGACACCTCGTCATGAGGGTTCAGCTCAGAGCTTTGGTTTTCAGTAAAAAACCGGGGGTTTTTCATCTTGCCTATATCGTGGTATAATGCGCCTGTACGGGTCAGAAGACTGTTACCTCCAATGGCGATAATGGCTTCTTCTGACAGGTTTGCCACCTGCAGGGAATGCTGAAGTGTGCCGGGGGCTTGCAGCCCCAGGGTTCGAAGCAAGGTGTTATTGGTGTCGGCCAGTTCCAACAGGGAGAAATCGGTTGGCATGCCAAACATTCTTTCAAAGAGAAAGATGAGGGGATACGCAAACAGGGTCAGGAAGGCACCTCCAGCGAAGTAACCAAAGTCAGCCCAGTAAAGAGTCTCAAAAGAACCTGTATGGGCGAGTGTAAGACCAAAATAAACCGCTGAATAGGTGGCAAAGATAAGGGTGACTGTGACAAAAAGCTGTGACCTGCGTCTCAGGCTGGCCATGCTCAGAATGGCGATGATACCGGCGACAAACTGCAGAAATACAAATTCAAAGCTTCTGG
>SLEW01000124.1 GCA_007124575.1 Bacteroidales bacterium
CAATTTGCCTTTTTCCTTGTGTTAAACTTTACGCTTCGTATTCTCTGATGACACCCGGTTCTGTCATCACAATTAAGTTAAATAGGACATGTATTATCTTGCCCTGATCGTTTTGGTGTTTACGGCATTGCGCTTGCTCACCGCGCTGTCGAACCTGGTCCTGCGACAATGGTTACATGAAGGTAACCCTGTTACGGAAGAAAAAGTTTCCATCCTGATACCTGCACGCAACGAAGAAAAAAATATCGGGCAACTTCTGGAAAGCATTATCAGCCAGGAATACCAAAACTGGGAGGCCATCGTGTATGATGACCTTTCGGAAGACCAAACTGCATCCACCGTAAGCAATTTTGCCACAAAGGATAAACGCATACGGCTTATGAAAGGTGAAGGACTGCCCGAAGGCTGGAGGGGCAAAAACCGTGGATGTCATATATTGGCCCAGGAAGCACAGGGTGCCTGGCTTTTATTTTTGGATGCAGACGCCACCGTGGGAAAACACCTGCTCAGTGATGCGATAGCCCACATGCAAAAGTACCGGCTACAGCTTCTTTCCATTTTTCCCTTTCAGATCATGAAAAGTTTCGGTGAGAAGGTCACGGTGCCCCTCATGCACTGGGTCCTGGTAAGCCTTTTGCCGCTCATCCTCACCAGAAAAACACGAATGCCATCATTGTCTGCGGCTAACGGTCAATTTATGCTTTTCGAAGCAAGCACCTATCATCGTTTTCGCTTTCATGAAAAAATGCGTGCCTATGCCACAGAAGACATAGTGATCTCACGGTATATGAAACGCCAGGGGCTTAAGATTCACACCCTTCTGAGCAGAGACCAGGTCAGATGCCGCATGTACCATTCCTTCCGGGAGGCAGCCCATGGTTTCGCCAGAACGATGATCGCATTTTTCGGCGGAAACATCACGCTGACACTTCTCTACACGCTGATTACCACCTTCGGCGTGATTCCGGTATGGCTTTCCCTGGGAATGCCTGCAACAATATCATATCTCGTTGCCACCCTGATGATCAGAATCCTGGTATCTCTTGCCGCAAAACAGAATGTATTGTTTAATTTTGCGACCGCACCTGTTCAGCAATTAGCTTTCTTTGCCATCAGCATCCTGGCAATAAACAATAAAATCAGAAAAAAAACCTCATGGAAAGGCCGGCTGGTAGAAAATTGATTATTCTGGCGATTGCATTGCTTCTGATCCCGGCACTGACATTGCCGGGCAAAGATTCGGACCGCTATGCGGCGTCATACAACGACATGATCTACGAAGCTTATGTCTACGACAAAATGCATCAATGGGAAGAAGCAGTGCCCAAAATGAAGCAACAATACCGGAAATCACCTTCCGACTCCCTGCTATATGACCTCTTGCTGGCTCAATATGGCCTGATCGGTTATTATCTTGAGGAAGACATGGATGAGAAAGCAGGGGAACAGCTTGCTGAAGCTGAAGGTTTTTTAAAGGATCTTGAACAAGCTGAAGGATATGAAGTGCAGCATTTGCTCTTTGAAGCGTCATTTAAAGCATTTCATATCAACCTCCGGCCCAGAAGAGGAATACGTCTGGGGCCTCAGAGCGAAAGGCTCATAGACGAAGCACTGGAGCTGGACAACAGCTACCCCAGAGGTCATCTGGAAAAAGGAAATATGCTGTTTCATGCACCCCGTTTGTTTGGCGGATCCAAAAAGAAGTCAGCAGAACACTATGCCAGGGCCATAGCGTTATGGGATAAAAATTTGCCAGACAACCATCGCTGGCTGTATCTGAGCACCTTGGTTTCCCTGGCAAAGGCCCGGAAAGAAACGGGAGATTTGGATCAGGCCATCGCCACATTGGAAAAAGCGTTGGAATACGAAGGAGAGTTCCGGTGGGTCAGGAATGAATTATTGCCCGAGTACAGAGCCTTACAGTAAATAAGGAATTAAGCAATTGACCCTACAGCTTTTTGACTTTTGACAAAAACAAAACATAAACTCATGAACAAACTGATCTGCATCACATTCATTATCCTTTTTGGCATCGCATCAGCTATACCTGCCACCGCCGCATCCGAAAAAAAAGCACTCGATCATTCCGTTTATGACGACTGGAAAAATATTTCCGGATCGCAACTATCGCCCGACGGACGCTGGTCGTCATATGAGGCAAATCCCCAGCAGGGCGACGGGTGGCTTCATCTGGTCAACCTGCAAACCCAGGAAAGAGATTCTGTGGCCCGCGGAGGCCAGGCAAAATTTTCGCCAGGCTCCAACTACCTCGCATACCTTATCCGGCCTGAGGAAGATGAGGTGCGCCAGGCAAAGCTCGAAGAAAAAAGCCGGGAAGAAATGCCCAAAGACCACCTGGGAATCATCAGGCTATATGATGATGAGCGCTTCCTGGTGGAGAACATCAGATCATTCTCCCTTGCCGGGGAGGCGTCTCCCTGGATGGTTTACCATCAGGCGGAGATGCCCGGAGACACCCTGGAAGGAACCCGGCTCACCGTGCATAACCCGGTGAGCGGCGATGAACATCATTTTGACAGGGTTGGCAGCTATGCTTTTGCTGATAACGGCCGCCTGGCTGCCTTTACCCGCTATGAAGAAGGTGAAGAAGAAGAAAATGGACAACAGAGCCTGCAGGTGTTCGACACACAAGCACAGGAAATGATCACAGTATTCCGGGGAAATGGTTCCATTGACAGGCTTACCGTACATGATGATGGCAGCCGCATGGCATTTCTTTATGCAGAAGATAACAATGAAGACCCTGACATTTACTCGCTCTATTACTGGGAGAACAACACAGAAGAAGCTGCCATGCTTGTCACGAAGGCAAGCCAGGGTATGCCGGAAGCGTGGAGTCCGGGTGTGCACAGCACACCGCAATTTTCCGATGATGGGCTGAGGTTGTTTTTTGGCACGGCACCAATCCCTGAGCCCGAGCCTGAAGACACCCTCCTTCCGGAAGAAAAACACAGGCTGGATGTGTGGCACTACAAAGATCCCCTCATCCAACCCATGCAGCTGGTGCAAAAGGAAGATGAGCTGAAACGTACCTACACGGCGGTCTATCACCTGGATGAGCAACGCATGGTTCAGCTGGCCGGTAAAGACATGCCCGACATCACCACGGATCAATACGGCGACGGTCGCTATGAGATGGGCGAATCAAAGCTGCCGTACCTCATTCCTAACTCCTTTGAGTCTGGTGATTACCGTGACGTATACCTGGTGGATGTGCTGACCGGCGAACGCGAAATGGTCCTGGAGAAGCACCGCGGATCCGTCCACCGTTCCACGGCAGGCAACCCACGAATGTCGCCCGGAGGACAGTTCCTGCTGTATTACGATCAGGATGGCCGCAACTGGCATACCATCTCCATTGAAAGCAGGGAGCACACAAACATCACGGATGACATCCCCACGCCACTTTATGATGAACTTCATGACACCCCCAGCCACCCTGACCCGCATGGCGTCGGCGGATGGATTGAGGAGGACCGCTATGTATTGATTTACGACAGATTCGACATATGGCGCGTGGATCTTGATGGAGAAGAAGACCCTGAGGCGCTTACAAATGGCTACGGGCGGGAAAACAACATCCGCTTCCGTTACGTGAATCTTGACCCCGACCAGGAAACCATCGGACGAAGGGAACGCCTCATGTTGTCATCTTTCCATGTTTATGACAAGCAAAGCGGCTTTTACCATGTGCGTGCCCACCAAAGCCGCAACCCGGAAATGATCGTCATGGATGATGTACGTTATTTTCGCCCAACCAAAGCCGATGACGCAGAAACACTGCTGTGGAGGAAAAGCACGTTTCAGACCTATCCTGACCTGTGGGTTAGCGACTTGTTCTTTAACAATCCACGTCGCATATCCGATGCCAACCCCCGGCAGGACGAGTACCGCTGGGGATCCGTGAAGCTGGTTGACTGGGTGTCTTTCGCCAACGACACCCTCCAGGGGAAGCTTTATCTGCCGGAAGACATGAACCCGGAGAAAGAATATCCAATGATCGTTTATTTTTATGACCGCTCCTCCGACGGACTGCACATGCACCAGGTGCCATCACCAAGCCGGTCGACCATCAACAGATCATACTGTGTGAGCAACGGCTACATCGTGTTTGTCCCGGATATCCGCTATCGCATCGGTTACCCGGGTCAGAGTGCCTACGAAGCCATCGTAAGCGGTACCAAAGCCATGTTGAACCGCTATGATTTCATCGACCGCGAAAATATTGGCATCCAGGGACAAAGCTGGGCCGGTTACCAGATCGCATGGCTGATCACCCGCACCGATATCTTTAAGGCGGCCATGGCCGGAGCCCCGGTGAGCAACATGATCAGCGCATACGGAGGCATCAGGTGGTCTACAGGAATGAGCCGCATATACCAGTACGAGGAAACGCAAAGCCGTATCGGAGGGACCATATGGGACAAAACCATGCGGTATGTGGAAAACTCCCCCGTCTTCTTTGCCGACAGGGTGAATACACCCCTGCTTATGATGCACAACGATGACGACGGTGCCGTACCATGGTACCAGGGCATAGAATACTTCATGGCCCTCCGTCGCCTGGGTCAGCCCGTGTGGATGCTCAACTACAACGACGAAGCCCACAACCTGAGAAGATGGCCTAACAGAATGGATCTCAGCATCAGGATGTACCAATTTTTCGACCACTACCTCAAAGGTGAACCTGCACCCGTGTGGATGGAAGAAGGAATCCCTGCCGTCAGGAAAGGCATCGACGATGGATACAGGCTGACCGATTAATCCGCATGTAGCAACTACGCCTGATCGCTTTCTTTGCGGTTTTAGCATCGCAACTTTTTGCGGCCCTTGCCTGGAATCAAGCATGACCTGTTTGGCACCGGTGCAATGTCTTCTGCACCGCACATTGGGCTGACTTTTTGACCTTTCGTCCTGTCGTCCTTTTGTCTTTTCATCTTTTTGTCCTTTCGAATTTGTACCTTTGCCCCTTGAGAAAAACGAAAACATTATGCTGCGAACACACCATTGCGGGGAGCTCCGCATCGAACATCAGGGAAAAGAAGTTGTATTGAGCGGTTGGGTTCAACGGTCGCGCGACCTGGGAGGCATGACCTTCATAGACCTGCGTGACCGCTACGGCATCACCCAGCTGGCATTTAACATGGAAACAAACGCTGATTTGTGCCGCAAGGCTCGCGATCTGGGCCGTGAGTTCGTGTTACAGGTCAAAGGAAAGGTAACCGAGCGCAGCAGCAAGAACCCCAAGATGCCTACAGGCGACATCGAGATCGTCGCTATGGAGATAGAGGTATTAAATGAGGCCAAAACACCTCCTTTTACCATCGAAGAAGACACCGATGGTGGTGATGAGCTGAGGATGAAGTACCGTTACCTGGACATCAGACGCGAAGCGGTGCGTCGCAACCTGGAGCTTCGTCATCAAATGGCCCTGGAGACGCGCAAGTACCTGCATGACAAAAACTTCCTTGAGGTAGAAACCCCGGTGCTGATCAAATCGACACCGGAAGGGGCCCGTGACTTTGTGGTCCCTTCCCGAATGCATCCCGGCGAGTTTTATGCCCTTCCGCAGTCGCCGCAAACCTTCAAGCAGCTATTGATGGTAGGCGGCCTCGACAGGTATTTTCAGATCGTAAAATGTTTCCGCGACGAGGACCTGCGTGCCGACCGGCAGCCCGAGTTCACCCAGATCGACTGTGAGATGTCTTTTGTGACGCGCGACGATGTGCTGGAGACTTTCGAGGGGCTGGCGAAACATCTCTTTAAGGCTGTTAAGGGCAAAGAGAATATCCATTTCGACCGCATGAGCTACAACGATGCCATGAAATATTATGGCTCTGACAAGCCCGATACCCGTTTTGGAATGCGATTCGTTGAGCTTAACGATTTGGCTCAGAACAAAGGCTTTAAGGTTTTTGATAACGCGGAGCTGGTGGCAGGGATATGCGCTGAGGGATGTGCCACCTACAGCCGCAAGCAACTGGATGCCCTCACCCAGTGGGTACAGCGTCCGCAGATCGGAGCCAAAGGGCTTGTATATGTAAAATATAATGAGGATGGAAGCTTCAAGTCCTCTGTGGATAAGTTTTTTGACCAGGATCAGCTGAAGTTTTGGGCCGACGCTCTCGAGGCCCGGCCAGGAGATCTGCTGCTTATACTGGCAGGTGAAACAGGCCAGACGCGCAAAGCCCTGGGAGAGCTTCGCCTGGAGATGGGCAACCGTCTGGAGCTGCGCGACCC
>SLEW01000255.1 GCA_007124575.1 Bacteroidales bacterium
ACATTCTGCGGTACCTTCATGGGGGATCACACCAAATGCGGCATCAATACCATGTTCAACACAGGAACAGTGGTGGGAGTCAGCTCCCAGGTCTTTGGTGCAGGATTCATGAGAAACTTTATTCCTTCATTTTCCTGGGGAAGCGTTTCCGGGCTATCGGTTATCGATTTTAACAAAGCCATAAATGTGGCCGGGCGAATGCATGAAAGAAGAAACAAGGAGTTTACCGAGGCCGACATAGAGATTTTGCGCCATGTTTATGAACATACCCTGGGTTACCGCAACACTCTTTAATCTGAAACAGCTCACGGGTTTTTTTATATGCTTTGCAGTACGCAAAGCATTTTTTCTGACAATTCCTCTATTGGCACGTGTGTTGTAGTTGTATGGCTGCAACAATTACAAGGAAAGCCCTGGTTCTACCTATCCATTGATAGTTTGGAGGTTAGGAAGCAGTAGTAAATGGCTGCGGTAATGATTTGCACACTAAAAGGCAGTCATTATGGCTGCCATCAATTTTTTATGACAATTTGACACAAGTATATGAGAGACTTATTTGATAATGACCTATTGAGGCCAAAAGAAGGCATGGATGCCGACAGCGAATTTATTCCTTTGCTGTCTACTGAAGAGGAACAACAGATGGCCAGGGAGGAAATTCCTGAAGCATTGGCCATTCTGCCTTTGAAAAATACGGTTTTATTCCCGGGTGTTGTGATACCGATTACGGTAAGCCGCGACAAATCGATAAAATTGATTCGTGAGGTGTATAAAGGCTCACGTATTATCGGTGCTGTTTCGCAAAAAGATGCCGAAACTGAAGACCCTGATTTTCATGAGTTGAATGCTATTGGCACGGCCGCGCAGATAATCAAGATCCTGCAGATGCCCGATGGCAATACCACGGTGATAATACAGGGCAAGAAAAGGATAGAGCTGCAAGAGATGACGCAGAATGAGCCTTATTTCATGGCTCGTGTGAAAGCTTTCGAGTCACCTGAAGAGCCCAGGCAGGACGATAAGTTTAAAGCCTTGATTTCCACCATAAAGGACATGGCCATCCAGATTGTAAAGCTTTCTCCCAATGTGCCCAGCGAAGCGGCCTTTGCACTCAAGAACATTGAAAGTCCGATTTTCCTGGTCAATTTCATCTCATCGAATCTGAACATAGAGGTGGAAGAAAAACAGAAGCTACTGGAGATACCCGATGTTGAAACGCGTGCCAACACTGTGCTTAAGCACCTGAAGCGCGAGTTGCAGGTCGTGGAGCTGAAAAATCAGATACAGTCCAAGGTTAAGGTGGACATTGACAAGCAGCAGCGGGATTACATCCTGGGCCAGCAGCTAAAGACCATCCAGGAAGAGTTGGGTGGCAATCCGCATGAGCAGCAAATCAATGAGTTGAAAGAGAAGGCATCGAAGAAGAAATGGTCCAAACAGGTTGAGGAAGTTTTTGAAAAGGAGCTGGGGAGGTTGCAACGAATGAACCCTGCCGCCATGGAATATACGGTGCACATGAACTACCTGGAAACCATGGTGGAGCTTCCATGGAATGAATATACTCCTGATAATTTTGATCTGAAAAAGGCACAACGCATTCTGGACAGGGATCATTACGGGCTTGAGAAGATCAAGGATCGGATTTTGGAATACCTGGCAGTGCTTAAGCTTAAGGGTGACATGAAGTCGCCGATACTTTGCTTCGTAGGCCCTCCCGGCGTGGGTAAAACCTCGCTTGGGAAATCCATTGCCAATGCCATAGGCCGTAAATACATCCGGATGTCTCTTGGTGGTCTGCGTGATGAAGCCGAGATTCGTGGCCACAGGAAGACCTATGTGGGTGCTATGCCGGGACGAATCGTCCAGAACCTGAAAAAGGCCGGTTCATCCAACCCGGTGTTTGTTCTCGACGAGGTAGACAAGGTGGGCTATAAGACCTTCAGCGGTGACCCGTCATCAGCACTCCTGGAAGTGCTCGATCCGGAACAAAACAGCACGTTCTATGATAACTACCTGGAGGTAGAATATGATCTTTCCAACATCATGTTTATTGCCACGGCCAACACCTTGTCGGGTATTCAGCCGGCGTTGCGCGACCGTATGGAGGTCATTGACCTTAGCGGATATATCGTGGAAGAGAAACAGGAAATCGCCCGCCGCCACCTCATTCCCAAACAGCTTGAGGCACATGGCCTGAAAAAGGATCAGTTGAAACTTAACAAAAAGATTCTTGAAAAGGTCATCCAGGATTATACCCGTGAGTCTGGCGTCAGAAGTCTTGAGAAGGTCATTGCTAAGATTGCCAGGGCGCGTGCAAGGGATATCGTACTTGAAAAGGATGTGCCTTCATTACTTCAGCTGAATGATCTGCAGGATATCCTGGGAGTGCCAAAATACACCAGGGAGCAGACCATGCTGAAAGACCTTGCTGGTGTGATGACAGGTCTGGCCTGGACGCACGCCGGAGGTGAAGTTCTGTTTGTGGAGGTCAGCCTCAGTCGTGGAAAAGGTGCTTTAAGCCTTACAGGTAACCTGGGTGATGTGATGAAGGAATCGGCTACGATAGCTTATGAGTACCTTAAATCACACGCAGATATTCTAAACATAGATCCGGCTTTATTTAACACTTACAATGTGCACATGCACGTACCGGAGGGTGCGACACCCAAAGACGGCCCTTCAGCCGGCATTACCATGTTTGCCGCACTTGCCTCGGCCTTTACGCGACGGAAAATCAGACCCGGAGTGGCTATGACCGGCGAGATCACCTTGCGAGGTAAAGTGTTGCCGGTAGGTGCCATAAAGGAAAAAATTCTTGCCGCCAAACGTGCGGGTATGAAAACGGTGATCCTTTCGGAAGAGAACCAGAAAAATGTGGAAGAAATCAACCCGTTATACCTGAAAGGTCTTGATTTTAAATATATTAAAGACATGATCGAAGTGGTTGACCTGTCCATGCTCAAAGACAAGGTTCATGGTCAGCTTAAATCCGTATCCGATAAATCTGCTTAATAACTGATTTATAGTTTACTGTTTCATAATTTTTTCTAATTTTGCAGTCCCGATTGCGGGCCCCGAAATTTTATTGTTGAACCCGGTCGTTCCGAACCACAACATGCAGAACAGCTTTTCCGGCATACCTGATAATGCATGTATGCCCAACACAGATTCAATGTTTTGCATCCGGAAGACCACAGTAGCAAGTATTTTTTAATGTCAGAAGAACAAAAAGAGTCCGGTACGCCGGAAGAAAAAAAAGAGTCTGGTGCACCGGAAGAACAAAAAGAGTCCGTTACGCCGGAAGAAAAAAAAGAGGCTGTTACGCCGGAAGAACAAAAAGAGGCTGTTGCGCCGGAAGAGAAGCCGGTTGTAAAAGCCACCACAGACCAGGCGGTAAACCCTAAGGCAAACACCGAGGAATTGAAAATTGAAGATCCTCAGAAGCCTATTGGCAGCGAGGAGTTGCCGGTGCAGGAAGAGTCCGCTTTTGAGCCACAAACACCCGGTGACTTTGACTGGGATGCAGTAGATCAGAAGCAGGATGCATACTCCGAAACTGAGCGTAAGCGCATGGAGAGCCTGTATGAAGAAACGCTTAAGTCTATCGGCGAAGGTGAAGTTATTGATGGCACGGTAGTTTCTAAAAACAGCCGGGAAATAGTTGTCAATATCGGCTTCAAATCTGATGGTGTAATCCCTGCCGCAGAACTCAGGTATAATCCCGATCTTAAGCCGGGTGATACCATTGAGGTATATGTGGAAAGCCAGGAAGATGCCACAGGGCAACTTGTGCTTTCGCACAAGAAGGCCCGTACACTGCGCTCCTGGGAGCGTATCAATCAGGCTAAAGAAAATGATGAGATCATCCAGGGATTTGTCAAGTGCCGTACAAAAGGCGGTCTGATTGTGGATGTGTTCGGTATAGAAGCATTTCTGCCGGGATCGCAAATCGACGTAAAGCCCATCCGCGACTATGATATCTATGTAGGTAAAACCATGGACTTCAAAGTTGTGAAGATCAACCATGCGTACAAAAACGTTGTGGTATCCCACAAAGCACTCATCGAAGCAGAACTTGAGATCCAGAAGGCCGAGATTATCGCTAAGCTCGAAAAAGGCCAGATCCTTGAAGGTACTGTCAAAAATATCACCTCCTATGGTGTATTCGTAGACCTTGGCGGCGTTGACGGACTGGTTCACATTACTGACCTCTCATGGGGCCGTATTAATCATCCGGAAGAAATAGTAGATCTAGACCAGAAGATCAATGTCGTTATTCTTGACTTTGACGAGAACAAGAAGCGTATTGCCTTGGGTCTGAAACAGCTTACACCCCACCCATGGGATTCTCTGGATCCTGAACTTAAGGTGGGAGATAAAGTCAAAGGCAGGGTAGTGGTTATCGCCGATTATGGTGCGTTCATTGAGATTGCTCCCGGCGTTGAAGGCCTTATCCACGTGTCTGAGATGTCATGGTCGCAGCACTTGCGCACTGCTCAGGACTTTCTGAAAGTGGGCGATGAGGTTGAAGCGGTAATCCTTACGCTCGACCGCGAAGAACGTAAAATGTCACTGGGTATAAAGCAACTTATCCCGGATCCATGGGAGGATATCCATGAGAAATATGCCGTGGGAACTAAAACCACAGCTACCGTAAGAAACTTCACCAACTTTGGTATTTTTGTTGAACTCGAAGAAGGCGTTGACGGTCTTATCCATATCAGCGACCTCTCATGGAGCAAAAAGATCAAGCACCCTGCAGAGTTTACCAAGATAGGTGAAAGCATTGAGGTGGTCGTCCTCGACGTGGACAAAGAAAACCGCCGTCTCAGCCTTGGCCACAAGCAGCTTGAAGAAAACCCATGGGATGTATTTGAATCTGTATTCACTATCGACAGTGTACATCAGGGTACTATCGTAGGTACTTCAGACAAAGGTGTTATTGTCGGACTGCCCTATGGTGTAGAAGGCTTTGCCCCCACAAGGCATATCATTAAAGAAGACGGTTCTGCTGCCAAGATGGATGAAACCCTTGACTTCAAAGTCATCGAGTTCAACAAGGAAAGCAAGAAGATTGTAGTTTCCCATACCAAGGTGTATCAGGATGAAAAATATGCCGAAAGGGCTAGCGAAGCAGCTGACAGGAGGTCTAAGGAAAAGACTACCAAGAAAGTGGTGAAGAAGATGAAGGATAGCCTGGAGAAGACGACCCTGGGTGATATCGATGCGCTGGCTAACCTCAAGTCTGAGATAGAAAAGACTGAAGAAACCACGCGTTCGGCCAAGAAGGAAGAGGCTTTGAAGAAGCTTGAGGCTAAAGCTGCCGAGGAGAAGAAAAAGCAGGAGAAAGAGACCAAGGCAGAAGCTCCTGAAGCTGAGGAAAAGGCGAAGGAAGAAGAAAAGAAAGAAGAAAAGGAAGAGAAGAAAGAGAAGGAAGAAAAGCCTGCGGCAAAGAAAACCACCAAGGCTAAGAAGAAAGAAGAGCCTGCTGAGGAGAAAAAAGAAGAGGCCGGGAAGGCCGAAGCTGAGGAGAAAAAAGAAGAAGCCGAGAAGGCCGAAGCTGAGGAGAAACAAGAAGAAAAGAAAGAGGCCAAAGCGAAGAAGGCATCATCTGAAAAAGAAGAGGAAAAGGTTGAAGAGAAGCAGGATGATGAGACGAAGGCTGGGGCGGATAAGGAAGAAGAGAAGAAAGCCGAAGCTAAGGAAGAAGAGAAGAAAGCCAAAGCTAAAGAGGAAGAGAAGAAAGCCAAAGCTAAAGAGGAAGAGAAGAAAGCCGAAGCTAAAGAGGAAGAGAAGAAAGCCAAAGCTAAAGGAGAGGAAGATAAGCAGGACGAAGCCGGCGAAAAGAAGGAAGAATAATATCTTCTCCATACATTATGAAAAGCAGGTTGCTCCACCCGGGGTAACCTGCTTTTTTATATGCCGCAACCTTGTCAGGGTGCTGTGTCAAACCTTAAATTTCTATACAGAACCTGCGCGGGGTGCAGTGCTTTTCTTCCGGTACCGTCCAGGATCTGCTGCCTGCAGCTTGTTCCGGAGGCTGCGATTATGGCATCGGCTTCTGCTTTCCGAATAGCCGGAAAGAGAGCCAGTTCACCGATCTCCATGCTTAGGTCGTAATGTTTTTTTTCGAAGCCAAAGGCGCCTGCCATGCCACAGCAACCGCATTCGATCGCATGCACCTGCCGCCCCGGAAGCAATGAAATTACGTTGTGGCTGTAATTTGTACCGGAGAGGGATTTCTGGTGGC
>SLEW01000286.1 GCA_007124575.1 Bacteroidales bacterium
TGCACGTGATTGGATAGAGAATTCGCTTTTATTGGGGGTCTTTTCCTCCGCTAAAGCCAAAACGCAGTTAGCAATAAACAAGAAATTAGTAAAGCTGATTTTTTCATACTGATAATTTTTGAGTGAATAATTACAACCAGAGAGATAGTCAAGAGTGATCAAATTTAACAATTATTTGTCCGAGTATATTTGTTCGGACACGTTTTCTGATTATTTGAAGTAATTTTCAAGATGTTCTTCTGTTCTTTTGTCAAGATTTTAGATTGATCAACTTTTTTCAAATATAAACGAATTTTTTATACAATCATCAAAAGCGCTGGAAGTTTCTATGAAAAATGCAGTCGTTTATTTATTATTTGAGTGAGCACTTTCAAATAAAAGGGTTTTCAACATGGAAGTATGCTGATGCAGGAATTGATCTCCCAGCTCAATGTAATGTATTTGAAGGCAGTCGCCACAGGTATAGTCCGTTATTGCAGGCAAGGGCTACAAGCTTGGTGGTTTCAGGATCATCCCCTTCGGGGTGCAACACGACGTTTCTTGTAACAATTACATCATTGACCACTTCGCTACTGGCAGAATACTGTTTCTCATCGACACCTACCTCTGTGAATACATATTCCCTGACCTGAACCACATCATCATCGAAGCCAATTATGCCGATGACATCCTAGAAGAGAACATCCTCCAGGGTATCGAACATCCCAGCAAGAGGGAAAGGCTGCTTACATCTCACATGGAGATTAAGACTACCAAGGCCGTGCTTATGGCTCAGGACTTATCCGGTGTGAAAAACATGACACTCACACGGGAGAATCAGCTGGAAGATTCAATTGTTGAAGTGAAGAGCAAGATCTGATGGGAAAATTGTCTACTTTTTTTCCAGTTTTTCCCTTATAGTAGAAGATTTACCAAAAAAAAACAGACACCTTCGAAAGCTGGCAAACATCTTGATTATTTGACTGAAAGTCCATAAAAGCCGAATCAGTGTTTGATGTAGCACCACGAGCATCAAAAGCAGATTGGTTAAGATATGTAAGAGCCTTTATGTGTTTGGCGTTTGTGGAATTATTTTGTATGTTTGAATGTTTGGCTTGTTCATACGTATAAACAAAAAACAGCATTATGAAAGCTTTCCTTTGCACGCTTATATCCCTCTTAATTACCTTTAGGTCCCGGGCTGAAGTTATTACAGGCACTTCCGAGCCGTTTCAATTTGGCTCTCCTATTCTGGTACCGCTATCCATTCTCGCTTTATTCCTATCTGCCGGTTTTATTGTGTTTTACACCATCAGGCGTCGACGTGCTGTTGAAGAGAAATAGGCAATGGCGGTTTTGCTGGTGGAAATCCCCTTTAAATAATCCTTCTAATAACCAAAACACATAACAGATGAAATCATGTTTGCTGTATTCTGTTTTATTGCTCCTTACGAGCTGGACCTATGCACAGGGACCTGGTTCAATTGAGAACATTGATGTATCTCAAGGAACAGGGGAGGAAGAACGGGTGGTTAATATAGCATTCACCCTTTCAGGAGGTGATTACTATGCCATTAAGCTGGGTATAAAATTTCATGAAGGTGATGACTTTACACCAATACAAGCTGATGAAATCATGGAGTTGGATCCTGATGATATTATCGATACACATCTGAATGAAACAATCAAAGGAGCCATTGTTGTTGAGACTGGTCATGTTGAGCTCACATGGGATGGAAGGGAAAGTTTTGCAGAAATAGATGCTGCAGCGGCAAGGCTAGAAATCACTGCTACCCGTGGCTTAAAGGATATTGATGGGAATTTTTATAAAACTGTACTTATTGGCGACCAGGAGTGGATGGCAGAGAACCTTCGTGTTTCCCGTGATGCAGCAGGCAATAACATAAGTCGCTATTGCTATGATGATGATCCAGATTTGTGCGCTCTATACGGCGGGCTTTACACCTGGCACACGGTAATGAACGGACAAAGCAGCAGCAGTAGCAGCCCCAGTGGTGTGCTGGGGATATGCCCCACCGGGTGGCATGTGCCCAGTGATGCAGAGTGGACAGAACTGGTTAACTATGTTGTAAGCCAGGGTTTTCCAAACTCCTGCGTTGTTAACGGAGCAGGCAATGCACTAAAATCCTGCAGGCAGGTTAGCTCACCTTTAGGTGGTGATTGTGACACCTCTGAGCATCCTCGCTGGAACTCTGATGATACCCGCCACGGATTCGATGAGTTTGGCTTTTCGGCCCTTCCGGGCGGCTGCCGTGAAAATGATGGGAGTTTCTACTACCTTGGCACGCACGGCTACTGGTGGTCCTCTACCGAGGGCTCATCCTTGGACGCCCGGGCCCAGTACATGCGCCGCAGTTACGGCGCTGTGCACCGCTACTTCACCAATAAGACTTTCGGTTTCAGCCTGCGGTGCATCCGGGTAATTGATTAATTTGGTTATTTGACACTTTGATTTATTTCAAATGCCGTGAAAATTGGCACATTGAGCTAATCGGTCACCCGGATGCTGTAATGATTGAAGATGATGTGTTGTGTTTTCTTGGTTGTGAGGTGTATGTGTAGAAACCAATGGCACTCGCTGAGGCGGGTGCTTTTTTTAGACCTCTTCAGGGCGAAGAATTTGGTGGAGATGATTTCGTTTTACTGGTGAAATCATAGGTGCAAAAAAAAGAGCTACAAGATTTACCTTGTAACTCTTTCATTTTCAGTGGGCGCTACTAGATTCGAACTAGTGACCCCCTGCTTGTAAGGCAGGTGCTCTGAACCAACTGAGCTAAGCGCCCGGGATATTCCCTTTTTGTGGGTGCAAATATACAGCCTTTTTTTAATCCGGCAAGATTTTTAAAAAATATTTTTCCGCATCAGGGTGACAGCAAAAGCCGTGTAAACATTATGCAACTTGCATTGTTTTAAACAATAGTATGAACCAAAACTATTACCCTATGAAAATCGTAGAGAACATTGTTACCTATCTGTTTGCACTGATATTTCTTGTGTTTGCCCTTAACTTCTTTTTCGGGTTTCTTCCAATGCCCGAACTGGAAGGGGATGCCCTGAAATTTATGGAAGTGGTTGGAGCCACCGGTTATATGGCTGCGGTAAAAGTGCTTGAAATTGTTGTCGCCCTGATGCTTATATTCAATATCAAGAGACCTCTTGCATGGCTCCTGATCTTGCCGGTTACCATAAACATCATGATGTACGATGTGTTCCTTATGGGTACCGTAACTCCTCCAGCCGGTCTTGTGTTTGTCTTCAACCTGTTCATGGTATACCGACTGAGGGAAAATTACACGTGCCTGTTTAAGTAAGCTTCATCTCATAAGCCCGTGCAGTTCACCCTTAAAGCTTCCCTGTCTTTGGAATAGTGGGCAGGTGAGAACCAAAAACACTTTTGATAAAACACACCAGAGGCTGTTCGGAATGTCCTGAACAGCCTCTGATATGTTTAACAGGTTTTATGGTGATCAGCCCGGTCTGGTAATGTTTTATTTCAGATATCTCTCCAGCCAGCCGTGGAACTCGCCAAACCAGTGAATAGAATTTTGCGGTGAAAGGATCCAGTGGTTTTCATCCGGATAATATACCAGGCGCGCTTCCAGTCCCATATTTCTGTAAATATTATACACCAGGAAGCCGTGGGCCACAGGTACGCGATAATCCAGTTCGCCGTGTATCACCAGCATGGGTGTGGTAAAGTTATGGGCAAACTGTGCCGGGTTGATGGCGTTCATCTGGTCCCTGTCTTCCCAGGGAGAACCGCCATACTGGTATTTGCGGTTGGCAGAGAAGTCGGAGGCGAATTGCAAGTGCAGGTCGTAAACGCCTGCATGGTTGATAAGGCAGGCAAAGCGGTCGGTGTGACCGGCGATCCAGCTTACCATGT
Organism: Bacteroidales bacterium; assembly: GCA_007124575.1. Classification (GTDB taxonomy): domain Bacteria; phylum Bacteroidota; class Bacteroidia; order Bacteroidales; family UBA7960; genus PUPG01. The sequence goes on from SLEW01000286.1 coordinate 3,887, forward strand.
AGCCGCCGTAGCTTCCGCCTGTGGCAGCCATACGGTCTTCATCCACCAGGCCGCGTTCTATCATATAATCTGCTGCCTTCATGACGTCGCGGTAAGGCAACTCGGCATGGTTGCCGTGGATGCTCTTCACGAAGTCCTGGCCGAAGCTGCTGGAGCCATGGAAGTTTGGCATGGCGGCGATATAACCCGGTGCGGCGAAGATCTGGCTGTTCCAGCGGAAGTGGAAGGTGTCGCCGAAGATGCCGTGCGGGCCGCCGTGGATCATCATCACCAGGGGATATTCCTTGTCGGGGTCGTAATCCGGAGGATAGTTGATAAACATCTGGATCTCCTCGCCGTTGGCGCCTTCGTAGGTGACATTCTCAATCTCTCCCCACTGTATGTTTTTCACAATATGGTCATTGAACGTGGTCATCTGATCCACATCGCCACGTCGCAGGTCTACCCGGTATATTTCGGGTGGTGCGCTGAGGTTATGGTGGTTGAATACCAGGTGCTGTCCGCCGGCCAGGGCAGCGCCATTGTTGGTGCCGCCCCTGAAGACCTCGGTATGCGGGCCGCCATCAGCTGAGATGCTGAAGATCGATGTCATGGCCCGGTCTTGTGCGTGAAAATATATGGTGCTGCCCGTTTCCGACCAGAACCACTGTTGCGTGCTCAGGTCGATATCGCTGGTGAGCTCTGTGACAGAACCGTCTTCGGTATCATAGAGTACCATCACGACCCTGTCAGCATAGAAATGATAGATCGACTGGCGGCCATAAAGGATGTGCCGGCCGTCGGGGCTGTATACCGGGTTCAGGTCATTGGCCGGGTTGTCTGCCGTGATGTTGGTGAGCTGGCCGCTGCCGTCGGTGGGAACAAGGTAGATCGCATGGTTGGTGCGTTCATAAGGAGGCTGTGTGGAGTTTTTGCTTACCGCGATGGTTTCCCCATCGGGCGAGATGTCATAAGACACACCGCCCATCAGTCCGAAGAAGTTGCCATTCTCAGGCATGAGGTCGGTTACCTCTTTGCTTTCCAAATCAATGGTGAAAAGGCGGGATACATAGCCGTCGGTAATCCAGCGATCCCAGTAGCGATACATATTATTCTCGGTGACTTTGGCTGACACCTTGCATTCTTCCATTTCCTTCTGAAGCTCATGGTGCTTGTCCCAGTCGCCGTCGTATTCGGGCAGCACATCAGCAGCAAAGGCGATACGCTGGCCGTCGGGGAACCATTTCAGCCCATAAACTCCGACTGGCAGGTCGGTGATCTTGCGCGCTTCTCCTCCGCTTTCAAGGTCAAGCACATAGATCTGTCCGGGCCCTTCATGACGGCGTGAAACAAAAGCTATCTTCTCGCCGCCGGGACTCCAGACAGGGCCGCCGTCACTGTCGCTGAAGGTAATCTGCCGGGTTTCGCCTGACTGGTTGTTCAACAAATGCAGGTTGGTTGCTGAGCTGTTACCTTCCACATCATACTCTGTTACCGGAAAGACTGACCATTGCCCGTTAGGTGACGACTCCGGATTGCCTGGCCGTGCCATCTCCCACATGGTTTCCGGATCCAGGGGTTGCTGCTCCTGCGCCCAAACGGGGCCGAAGCCAAATAACAAGACCAGGATTACAATTGCGCTGTGTTTTTTCATTTTTTTTGTTTTTTTGTTTGTTGGAATGCAGATAAATTTAATGATCTGCACGGATAAGTGGACATTTTATTATTACAACTACAAAGAAACAAAAAATTTCTACTTTTGCATCTGTTATGATATTTGTAACTGGTGGTACAGGCCTGGTAGGCTCTCATTTACTCTACGAACTCGCGTCGCGGGGCCGTCGTGTGCGTGCGATGAAACGTGATGGCAGTAACACAGAACTGGTAAAACGCCTGTTTTACTGGTATGATCCTGATAAAGGGGAAGATCTGTTTGATGACATCCAATGGGTGGAAGGTGATCTGAACGACCTTGTCAGCCTCGAGGAGGCAATGCAGGGTGTAAAGCAGATCTATCATTGTGCTGCCATGGTGTCTTTCCTTCCCGAGGACCGGCAATTGATGTCGAAAGTGAATGTGGAGGGAACGGCCAACCTGGTGAATGTGGCTTTGTTAAATGGCATTGAAAAATTCTGTCATTGCAGTTCAGTTGCAGCTCTTGGAAGTCCTCGCAAAGGAAACGCGGTGGATGAAGACCTTGTCTGGAAGACATCCAAAAATAATTCATGGTATGCGGTAACAAAATACGGATCGGAAAGAGAGGTTTGGCGTGCTTCCGAAGAAGGACTTAAGGTGGTGATCGTCAACCCCACGGTGGTCATAGGACCGGGGGATCCGGCCCGGTCGAGTGCCCAGCTTTATCAGTCGGTGAAAAACGGGATGAA
>SLEW01000064.1 GCA_007124575.1 Bacteroidales bacterium
AACGGCCGCACCACGGTGCACATGCATGATCTGGAGACGGGCAAAAAAGAGGTGTTAATGGAAAACATTGAAGACTTTGCCGGCAAGCGCTGGTCGCCTGATGAACGCCATCTTATCTACACTATCCGTGAAGAAGGCAGCGGTCATGATGAAAGCATGCGCCACATCCTGGGCATGCAGGATCGTCAGGCTCACTTCCGGCATCGGAGCTTCCTTTACCGGCTGGATGTGGAGACAGGCGTCAGGACCCGTCTTACCCACGGCAGCCTCACCACCAGCCTGCACGACATCAGTCCGGATGGCAGAAGCTTGGTTTTCAGTCAAAGTCGCCCCGACTACCTCGAACGGCCTTATTATAAACACGACCTGTTTATCATGGACATGGAAACCTTTGAAACAGATACCCTGTTGGCCGACAAACGCTGGAGCGTGTCCACCCGGTTCTCACCCGACGGCCAATACTTGCTGGCCACCGGTGGCCCATCTGCTTTCGGCCGCATCGGCGAGAACATCCCGGAAGGCATGATCGCCAACAACTACGACACCCAGGCTTACATCTTCTCCCTGAGCGACGGCACGGTGAAACCCATCACGGTCGATTTTGACCCGACCGTGGCCTCTGCCCACTGGCATCCCGCAGATAACAACATCTATATTCTGGCCGGTGACCAGGACTACCGCCGCCTGTACCGCTACGACACCCGCCGCGAGAATTTTGACCTCATCGATACCGGACTGGACTTTATTTCCAACATACAATATGCATCAAAGGCCCGCGTGGCAGCCTATGTAGGCAATGAGGTCAACGCCCCACCACGGGCATACAGTATATACCTGCGCCGTGACAGCCGCGACGTGCTCGTGGACACCAGCTCCGAAAGGTACCGTCATGTCAGCTTCGGCGAGGTCGCCGACTGGACATTCGAAGCCTCCACCGGGAAGACCATCGACGGCAGGTACTACCTCCCACCCGATTTTGACCCCGAACAAAGCTATCCCGTGATTGTTTATCAATATGGAGGCACCAACCCCGTGGGGCGTACCTTTGGACACCGGTACCCCTTTAACCTGTGGGCTGGCAACGGCTACATCGTATATGTGCTGCAGCCCAGCGGCGCCACCGGTTACGGGCAGGAGTTCAGTGCGGCACATGTCAACAACTGGGGCAAGACGGTGGCCGATGAGATCATCGAAGGCACGGAGAAGTTCCTGGAAGCACACCCCTTTGCCGACCCCGACCGCGTAGGTGTGGCAGGAGCTTCCTACGGTGGCTTCATGACGATGTTGCTGCTGACACATACTGACTTGTATGCCACAGGCATCTCGCATGCCGGCATCAGCAACATCGCCTCATACTGGGGCGAGGGCTACTGGGGCTACTCTTACAGTGCTGAAGCCACAGCTAACAAGTTTCCGTGGAACAGCCGTGAGATATACGTGGATCAAAGCCCCCTCTACCGCGCTGATCACGTGAACACCCCGCTGCTGCTGCTCACCGGCGACAGCGACACCAACGTGCCGCCGGGCGAAAGCATCCAGATGTACACCGCCCTGAAGCTGCTCGGCAAGCCCGTGGAGCTGATCCTCGTGGAAGGTGAGGATCACCACATCGTTACCTATAACCGCCGCCTCGTATGGCACGATGCCATCATGGCCTGGTGGGACAAACACCTGAAAGACCAGCCGGAGTGGTGGGAAGAGCAGTATCCGGACTTTTTGTCCTTTTGACTAAAATTTAAACCTATGAAAGCACTGATCATTAACAGTTTCGGCGGACCGGAGGTATTGAAACAGGAAGAACTGGCCATTCCCAGGCCGGGTCGTGGGGAGGTGCTGGTGCGCGTTCACGCGGCGGGCATCAACCCGGTGGATTACAAGATCCGCAATGGCTCGATGAAAATAGTTTTGGGCAAAAAGTTCCCGAAGGTCCTCGGGCTTGACATTGCCGGGGTGGTCGAACAGTCGTCTAAGAAGTCGCGCTTTCAGCCCGGCGACAAGGTTTTTGCCATGCTGCCATTCAAAGGCGGCGGGTATGCCGAATTTGTCAGCGTGAAGGCGGAAAACCTTTGCTTCATTCCTGAAGGCACTACCATGAAAGAAGCAGCCGCCACACCGCTGGCTGCCCTAACCGCATTGCAGGCCTTCCGCAAAGGCGGAGAAATCGGCGAAGGGGATAAAGTCCTTGTGAACGGTGCTTCAGGTGGCGTCGGATCCTTCGCCGTGCAGATCGCCAAAGCGATGGGTGCAGAAGTAACGGCTGTGTGCAGCACCCGCAACATCGAATTCGTGGAGAGCCTGGGTGCCGACAAGGTGATCGACTATACCAACGAAAACTTCACCCGGCTTAAGACCCGCTTTCACATCGTCTTTGATGCCGTGGCCAAAAGCTCCTTCCGCCGCTGCCGGCGTATACTCAAACGCGGCGGGGATTACGTGACCACCGTGCCCAACAAAGGACTGCTGTGGCATAAAGCACTGAACTTCACCCGGAAGAAAAAAGCTAACTTCATCATGGTAAAACCTTCGGGCGACGATCTGGAGATCATCGCCGACCTGATGGCCAGGGGACTTGTCAAACCCTACGTGCAGCAGAGCTTCCTGCTCTCAGAAGGACCCGCCGCCCACGAGATGATCGAAACCGAAAAGGTGCGCGGGAAGATCGTATTTCATTTGGTATAAATACAATTTTTTAATGTGCTAATTAGACAATGTGATAATGTGCTAATTAGACAATGTGATAATGTGCTAATTAGACAATGTGCCAATGTGCTAATTAAGAATACCGTGGGATTGTTTTGAACGTTTTTGGCGTTTAAATATATTCTTTTGGGAGCGCGGATAAACGCTGTGTCAAACAAAACAACTTCTCAGGTCATGGCAAAAGCTACCGCGATAATCCGCGTTGCGAAGCATCCGCGTTCCTCTGCGTTCATTCATGGTTTGCCGCTAAAAACCCCTGCACCAGCAAAACACATCCCAGGACCTGCTTGCGCAAAACGCAAAACACATTCACCCCTCCCCACAATTTCTTTCATTAGCACATTGGCACATTAGCAAATTAGCACATTAGCAAATTAGCACATTATCACATTAGCACATTATCACATTGCCGAATTAGCACATTATAAAACTACTCCTCTGATACTTCCAGCAGCATCTTCCTGTAGATATTAAACACGTTGGCGCGCGACACGAACCCTTTATACTGGCCATCGTCTACCACGGCCATATTCCATAGGCCTGAGCTGCGGAACTTCTCCATAACCTCCTCCATGCTGTCGGTGGATGTCACGGTTGCCCGCGGCTGGATCATGAGGCTCCGCACCTCAAGAGTGTCATACTGGCTGCGGTCGAACATAACCTCCCGAACATCGTCAAGCCTTACCAGTCCCAGGAAATGGTTTTCTTCATCCGTTACCGGAAAGATGTTACGGGTGGCCCGGGCGATAACCTTCACCAGGTCGCCCAGGGTATCATCGGGAGCCACTTTGTCGAAGCTTGTCTCCAGCACGTTTTCCACGTTAAGAAGCGTCAGCACCGCTTTATCCTTGTGATGCGTGATCAGCTGTCCCTTTTCAGCAAGCCTTTGTGTGTACAGCGAATGTGGCCGGAAATACACCACGGTCATATAGGATATGGATGACACGAGGATCAGCGGGATGAACAACTCATATCCGCCTGTGATCTCGGCGATGAGGAAGATGGCTGTCAGCGGCGCATGGATAACGCCGGCGATGAGGCCTGCCATTCCTACCAGGGAAAAGTTATGCTCAGAGATATGGGAGTCGCGCAGCAGGTTGGTGGTACGCGAGAAGACGAAGCCCGTAATGCCCCCCATGAAAAGGCTGGGGGCAAACACCCCTCCTATGCCCCCTGCGCCCGTGGTGAGGGAGGTGGCGATGGCTTTAAAGAAAAGCACCAGTATCATAAACCCCACAAAGATAAACCCCGTGCTGTCAGCAATGTAGCCAAACAAGCTGTGCTCAAGCAGTTGCTCGGGCTGACCCGACAGCAAGTCGCGCATCACATAATACCCTTCGCCAAACAATGGAGGGAACAGGAATATCAGCAAACCGAGAATGCCCCCTCCCAAAACTACCCGTGCATACGGGTGTGGGATCTTCTTTACGCCCGACTCCACATGTCCGTTCATCCAGGTGAAATACAGCGATACCAGGCCAGTAATTACACCGAGAAGGATGTAAAAAGGGATGTGCACGTGGTTAAAAGGGTCTGTAAGGGTGAAATGAAACTCAATGCCTTCTCCAAGAAAGATGATGGAGAAGATGGCACCCACTGCTGTGGCGATGAGCAGGGGGATGATGGCTGTCATGGTGAGGTCGAGCCTCAGCACCTCGAGTGAAAAGATCAGTCCGGCGATGGGTGCCTTAAAGATGGCGGCAATGGCTGCTGCGGCTCCGCATCCGATGAGCAGGTTTGTACGCCGGAATCCCAGCCGCGTGGCCTGTGCCACATTAGAGCCGATAGCCGCTCCGGTGCTCACGATGGGAGCCTCCATGCCCACGGAACCACCAAAGCCACTGGTAAAGACACATCCCACGATGGAAGACCAGGTGTTATGAAGCTTCATCACCCCTTTGTTGCGCGAGATGGCAAACAATATCCTGGACACCCCGTGGCTGATGTCGTCTTTGACGAAGCTACGCACATAGAACACCGTAATCAGAATGCCTATCACAGGGAAAACCAGGAAGACCCAGTTCCCTAATTGTGCAACGGGCACACTCCGCACCCAGCCCTCCAGGTAGTGCACGGAGGTTTTCAGCACCACCGCCGCGATAGCTGCCAGTATGCCGATCACCACAGCCAGCATGATCAGCAGCTGCCGCTCGCTGATATGGCGCATCCGCCAGATGATAAAACGATCCTGCCATCCTTTGCCTTCCATGGAAAGCAAAAATACATTTTAAAATTTTGTTAAAAAACAAAATCTTCCACATTATTAAAAACCCTAACTATCCACCATGCTTCAACCAAACAACATACTTCAAACATAAAATCCTTACCTTTGCGCATATAATTCATCATCACCATGAAGATAGAAAATACTATCGCCACAGCCGTGGCAGATATCATCAAGGAAAAGACCGGACACACGGTGAATCAGCAGCAGCTTGTGTTGCAAAAAACCCGTAAGGAGTTTGAAGGCGACCTCACATTGGTGGTATTCCCTTTTGTAAAAATACTGCGACAGTCGCCCGAGCAGGTGGCCGAAACCCTGGGCAGAGAAATCCAGGAACGGCTGGCAGAAGTGGTGACATACCAGGTGGTGAAGGGGTTTCTCAACCTCAGCTTGTCGGATGGTTTTTGGAAAGGGTTTCTTGCAGAACATTTACAAGGAAACCAGGAAGCGAGGAAACCAGGAAGCGAGAAAGAGAGGATGGGAGGAAGAGAGGACGAGAAGACGACAGGCAGTGAGCGTGAGAGGATGAGAGGACCGGAGGATGAGAAGATGAGAGAAGAAAGCGGGGGTGTGGGGCCGGTGGTGGTGGAATATAGCAGTCCGAACACCAACAAGCCGCTGCACCTCGGCCATATCCGCAACAACCTGCTGGGCTATTCGGTGGCCTGCCTGCTGGAGGCTTCCGGCCGGGAGGTGGTGAAAGTCAACCTGGTCAACGACCGGGGCATCCACATCTGCAAATCGATGCTTGCCTGGATGAAGGCGGGCGATGGCGAAACGCCGGAAAGCGCTGGCAGGAAGGGCGACAAGTTGGTGGGCGACTACTATGTGAAGTTCGAAACCTCCCTGCGTGAGCAAATGGAGAAGCTCAAACAAGAGAAAGGCCTGGACGATGACGAGGCACGCCGCCAGGCGCCGCTGATGCAGGAGGCACAGGAGCTGCTGCGCCGCTGGGAGGCCCGCGACCCGGAAGTGGTGGAGGTCTGGCGGATGATGAACGGATGGGTCTATGAAGGTTTCGATGAAACATACCAGCGCATGGGCGTGGATTTCGACAAGATATATTATGAATCGGATACCTACCTGCTGGGCAGGGATATCGTGAGGAAAGGCCTGGATGAAGGCATCCTCCACCAGAAGGATGATGGCTCCGTGTGGGCCAGCCTCGACGAATATAAGCTGGATGAGAAATTGCTGCTTCGCGCAGATGGCACCTCGGTATATATGACGCAGGACATCGGCACGGCCGAGTTACGCTACGAAGATTATCATCCGGAAAAGATGGTCTATGTGGTGGGCAATGAGCAAAACCACCATTTCAA
>SLEW01000149.1 GCA_007124575.1 Bacteroidales bacterium
AGAAATTCGCTCAAATCAATAAACGTGAACTGGGAAAAACTTCCTGGTCACCTGGCCGGCGAAAGGCCCGAGCAGCTATCGGTAGATGATTTTGTGCAAATCACACATGCAGTGCAATAGCGGGAATTGTGTGGCAACAGGCATATTGGGTGTCACAGGTCAGGCAACCATAAATCAGGCCGGAGGCATCCTTCTTTTTTCTGCCTTGGTTTTCGATTCACAATAAAACAGTGTATTTTTGTTTGGTTCAGGTAAAGTACTACATTAAATGGATACAAAAAAGTTAAGCACATTTGAATACGCCGGGAAAGTTCATCCTGGCGTCCACGGGCTGGAAGGCCTGCATCGGCTTGAGGCCTTTGAAAGCCCTTTTGGTCATGTGATGGTCGTAGTGGCCAGCAAAGGGATGGACGAAACACAGGAAGATCTTACCGGCACCGTGACAGATCGTATACGCTACTACCTGGAGCATGCCGATGATGACAGAATAGAAAACCTGGCCGCTAATGCATTGATCTACAGCAGTAGTTTCCTTTATCAGTTGGGCAAGAAAGATGCCTCTAAAATAGCCTCTGAAATAAGCTGTCTTTGTATTGTCAACCACAAAGAGAAAATCTATTATTCCTGGGCTGGCGATCAGGTTTGTATGTCGCTTTGGGATGGAAAAAAGCTATGTTCTTTGCTAAGCTACCCGGATGATGATAAATCCTTACAATCAAACCAGGAAATACACGAGACAGAAAGACAGTTTATCGGCAAACAGGCAGATTTGAAGCCACAAACAGCTTTGGAGCCCCTGGTGCCGCTTTCCGGCGATAAGCTTTTGCTTGGATCCGGGTCTGTATGCCGGTACCTGACACGTAAGGAAGTCAGAAAAGTGATGCAGGACTCCATGCCTCTGCAAACAAAATTATTACGTATCATTGGAGTTTGTGGCAAGGAAGCACCAAATGACATCGCATCCCTGATGATGGTATCATTCTATCACCTGAAGAATATGAAAAGGACTTTTGCCGCAGGAAAGGAAATGAAGAGCAAGTCCGGCGATAATCGTTCCCGTCTGGACAAAACCGGGCCGGAACCGCACAAAGGCAGGCAGCAGCCGTCAAACACTGCAAATGTGTTGAAGTATCTGTTAATTATACTTATGGGCGTTTTCGTTGGCTATATGGTATACGATCTTTTTATTTATGACCCACGGCCCCCTGTTCGTCTTCCTGCCCCAACACCTGCAGAAGAACATGACACGATAGTGAGCGTGCCTGATGATATGACAGATGAGACATTGGATGAGCATCCTCCTATGCCGGAAGATCTGGTTTACACTGTCAGGGGCGGCGACACCTGGAGTCGTATATACAGGCAATACCAGGTTTGTTCGTGGTTCATTATCAACCATCCGCGCAATACCGGGCGTTTCGGACGTGATGGTGGCCTGATAGCCGGCCAGCAATTGAGAATACCTGTAAGATACTCGGCTGACCCGGAACTTAATCCATACTACTATCAGGAATTTACAACCAGCCAGACAGGGCAGGGTTGTGAAAATGTGGACCAGGAATTCCTGGATGACTTCCTGCAAAAATATGATACCCAATAACACGATGGACAAAGCTGGTAAAGTGTTATTTCTGGACTCAACCCATCCTTGTTTGCAAATTGAACTGGAAGGAATGGGATATCAATGCATCATGGCACCTGAGATTTCACGTGATGAGCTGAAGAAACGACTGCCTTCACTGACAGGCATCATTGTAAGAAGCAAATTGATACTGGACAGGGAATTGCTCGGGCTTGGGCATAATTTACGGTTTATCGGTCGTGTGGGAAGCGGAATGGAAAACATCGATGTGGATTATGCCAGGTCCAAAGGAATTGCCTGTTTAAACTCACCTGAAGGCAACCGGCAGGCTGTGGGAGAACATGCTGTTGGTTTGTTGCTCGCGCTGATGAATAAAATATGTGCGGCAGACCGGGAGGTGCGAAATGGCGTGTGGAAACGTGAAGCTAACCGTGGCTCGGAACTTTCAGATAAAACCGTTGGGATCATCGGTTATGGAAATACCGGAAGCGCTTTTGCACGTTGCCTCAGTGGCTTTGGTTGTCATACCATGGCGTATGATAAATATAAAACACGGTTTGGCAATGATTATGTTGAAGAGGCGGATATGGATGAGGTATTTCGTCGTGCAGACATTCTTAGTCTGCATGTTCCTCTCACAGAAGAAACAGACTATCTTGTGACCCGCGAATACCTCTCACGCTTTCACAAACCCATTTATTTCATCAACACATCCAGAGGCAGGGTGGTATGCACCAGTGATCTTGTCGATGCCCTTTATGAAGGGAAAGTGCTGGGTGCAGCCCTGGATGTACTGGAGTATGAAGATCTTACCATAGACAAACTTGATAAATCAGCACTGCCCGCGAAGTTTCAAAACCTTACAAGTCTTCCGAATGTGGTGCTTACACCCCACGTGGCGGGCTGGACGGCAGAATCAAAGATTAAGCTTGCCAGGGTGCTTGCTGATAAAATCAGGAATGTCAACCTTTGATGTCAGGAGCTTTTCTTTACGATCATTTGCAGTGTGGTGCGGCTTTTTTGCTCCATCACAACCTCTTTATGGGCTGTTAGTTTGTCAATACACGCCCTGGTGTAATGTCTTACGGTGATGAGATCCAGGTTTTCATTGTATTTCACTGAAAACATTTTTCTGAGATCGCGTAACAGGGCGGGTGTCTTGGTCTTGTCCAGGTCGAAACAAGCGCTGAAGCTGATGGCAGAATTTTGCATCAGGTTCATCTTCACACCATGCCGGGCAAAGTCGGCAAAGATCCGCGATAGGTTTTCTTCGGCAATAAAGCTAAAGTCTCTTGGGAAAATAGACACCAGCACCTGATTATGTTTAAAGATATAGGAGGGTATGTGATTGTCCTGTTGTTCATTGTTATTTATCACAGAACCCGGCAGCTCCGGCTCCTGAAAAGATTTTACTTTTAGCGGGATCTTCTTGCTGAGCAGTGGTTTAAGTGTTTTTGGATGGATCACCTTGGCACCATAATAAGATAACTCAATGGCTTCCTGGTAACTTATGTTGGGCAGCAGCACGGCATTCTCCATGATTTTTGGATCCGCATTGAGCAGGCCTGGCACGTCTTTCCAGATCACTACTTCCATTGCCTGCATGGCATAGGCTATGATGGCTGCCGTAAAATCAGACCCTTCGCGCCCCAGGGTGGTAGTAAAGCCTTGCGGCGTGCCCCCGAGAAAACCCTGGGTGATGATCAATGGTGGAAGTTTCTCTTCCTGATCACGACGGAAGCCCCCGGTCAGCTGCTCCTGGATAGCCCGGCTGCTCATAATCCAGTCTATGCGCGCATCCCTGAAGTTAGCATCGGTGATGATGAGCTTCTGTGCCGGGAATAAACGGTTGGGCAAACCCGCTTCATTAAGATACATGCTTACAATCTGCGTAGATACCAGCTCCCCGGTCGAAACAATGCGGTCGTACTCATAATTATAATTATCACCCGGGGGTTCGGTAATGTAATAATACAGCTGGTAAAAAGACTGTTCAAGGACCTGGAAGACCGGGTGACCGGGATCAGGGAATAAGCCGTGGGCTATTTCAAAGTGCGCTGACCTGATCTGGTTGTATGCTTTGATCATCTGCGTACGCTTGCCGCCCATGAACAGGTTACATAACTCCTCCAGGGCGTTTGTGGTCTTCCCCATGGCCGACAATACCACGACAAGAGGCTCCGTCCCATGATGATTCTTGATAATGCGCGCTACGTTCTGAACCGACTCCGGGTTTTTTACCGATGCCCCACCAAACTTAAATACCCGCATTTTTTGGAAGTTTTACTTGTTTGTCTCGCAAATTTAGTCAATTTGCCTGGATACCAAATAGTATACATCACCGGGCAAGCCATTTGTGTAAAATATAATGCTTAACATCAGATAAAAAAACCCTGGCAAGCTAAATTGCCAGGGTAGAAAAAAAGCGGGGTATATATCGTGTTAATGGTCTGACATGCTATTTGTTATCTTTAAGTGACTCCATCAGTTTCTTGCGGGTGAAGAAAATCCTGCTTTTCACTGTGCCTATTGACAGATTTAACTTATCAGCGATCTCCTTGTACTTATACCCTTTGTTGTACATTTCAAAGGGAGTTCTCTGCTCGTGACTTATCTCACCAATCGCCTTTTTGATCTCTTTCACTGAGTAGTCGGAGTCAGGAAGACCCATGCCACTCTCCTTGGAGAGATTCAGATAGTACAGGTCGTCCGTTTTGTCAAGTATCGTATTGCTTCTTACACTCTGACGATAGTTGTTGATAAACGTGTTTTTCATAATGGTGAAGGTCCACGCCTTAAGATTGGTGTTGTCGGCGAACTTTTCACGGTTGGTAAGTGCTTTCAGGTAAGTTTCCTGAACAAGGTCTTGAGCATCTTCATAATTTGAGGTGAGGGTATATGCAAAGTATTTCAGGTTGTTTTGCAGGCCCATTAGCTTGTGGTTAAATTCAAGTGCTGTCATGACGGATGGTTTTTTGTGTTTAACAATCTGATAACAAAATTAAACAAATATTTTTATTATGCAAGGGCTTTAATACTTTTTAACATAACATATTGAGTAAAAAAGCCATTTGGTTTGCCTTAAACCCCTATTTGCGATATAAAATTAAGCAATGCAATGCTAAAATCAAAATAAATTTTGTTTAATTGTTGTTAAAAAGCATAGACAGCGTTTAAGTCGAAAGGTTTTTTGTATAAACAAAAAAAAGGGTTCGGTTAAAGCCAGAAATAAATCAATGGAGTAATCAGAAAAAGAGATGGTATGAAGAAAAGGTTAATCAGAGGTCTTTCAGCATGCGCTTAAAATTTTCCGCGCTATCGACCGGGATTACATTTTTTGGGAAGGCTACTTCAGCCTGCTTTAGCTGAATGCCGGTGATAAATGTTTTTTTATCAGGGAAGGCTTCGGCGAGCTTGTTGATGTATCCGGGTATTTCTTTTGGGTTCATCGCTGCTACGAAATAGGTAAGCAGATACTCTGCATTCCTGATTTTTACTACTTCGATCAGGTCGTTGAAGGGCACAGACTGTCCAAGATATATGACTTTAAACCCGTTTTTCTTTAATAAAAAACTATAGAACAGCAATCCGAGCTCGTGAAGTTCTTTTTCGGGCAGAAAGAGCAGAAAAGTGCGTGCATCAGGTGATGATGGTTTAGGTTGACCATCAATGGCAATAATGAGTTTTTGCCGGATAAGATAGGTGATGAAGTGTTCCTGGGCCGGGTTGACCGTGCCGATTAACCATAGCATGCCAATCTTTTCCAGGAATGGATAGAGGATATGGGTTACACAGTGTTCAAAACCTAACTGGAGAATAGAGGTATTCAGGATCTTGTCAAAAGAATCTTCATCCAATTCAAGCATGGCGATCACCAAGTTGTTTATCGTAGTTGCATAATCACTGGTGGTCCCTGATATCTCCATTACCTTGTCATTTATCTCATGATCGGTCATTTTTGCAATGGTTGAGATCTTAAAGCCATGGCGATTCAGTATGCTTATGTTAAGTAACTTTTTCAGGTCATAATCATGATAATACCTGATGTTTGTTTCTGTTCTTTCAGGCTCGATTATATTATAGCGCTTTTCCCACATCCGGATGGTGTGGGCCTTGATTCCACTGAGCTTTTCAAGGTCGGTGATGGAGTAGCGCGTCATATCAGAGTTTCATTAATACATGCATGTAACGTTTGTGGTTTTAAAAAGTTCACCCTTGGTGGAGTAAAAAAAATTACTTATATTGTCAACGTTATCAGGGATGTTGATATTCAGCGGGTCAGAGCTCGTGGATGCTCAGCCCTGTCTTGTATTTAAATTTATTGGATCAATCATAAAATGAGTAACTTATGGAGCTTAACACATTAGAAGTCACAGAGCAGCCAGAGGGTTTTCGGTTTACCAGTATTCGTGAGCTGGTAAACCAAACCCTTAACGAAACTTTTGGGAGCCCCAAAGACACCTCGGGTGTTTCTTCCGGCTTTAAGAAACTGGATAAGGCTTTGGGTGGGTTTCAAAAAGGCAAAATGTATACAGTGGCGGTTAAGCCCGGGATGGGCAAAACCGCTTTTTTATTGTCTCTTGCCA
>SLEW01000243.1 GCA_007124575.1 Bacteroidales bacterium
CATTACCTGATCTCTTTCTTCGGACGTACAAATTATTACCTGATGGATCGTTACATCTTTACCTTTACTCTCCGTAACGACCATACTTCCCGCTTCTCTCCCGACACACGTTCAGGAGTATTTCCCTCGGCAGCATTCGCCTGGCGACTGGACCAGGAAGATTTCATCATGGACAACATGCCCGCATTTAATGAGCTCAGGCTGAGACTCGGTTGGGGTGTGACAGGCCAGCAAAATGTCAGCGGTAACTTCTATCCCTACCTGGCAAGGTATACCAGAAGTCGCGAAGGGGCATCCTATCCATTTGGCCAGGGTAACTTTATCCAGACATGGAGGCCTGAAGGGTATGACGAGAACATCAAGTGGGAAGAAACCACCACGTATAATGCAGCTATTGACTTTGCCCTTTTTGATGACAGGTATTACGGCTCTGTAGATTTCTATCTGCGTGAAACAGACGACCTCATTAACGAGATTCCCGTTCCTGCAGGCACAAACCTTACCAACTTTATCATAACCAATATCGGCAGCATGGAAAACCGCGGGGTGGAGCTTAACCTTTTCACCCGCCCAATCGTAAGGGATGACTTCCGTTGGGAACTTGGTTTCAATGCTACGTATAATGAAAGGGAGATCACCCAGCTCACAGCTGTCGATGACCCCTCCTATCTCGGTATTGTTCACGGTGGCATATCCGGTGGCGTAGGTAACAATATACAGGTACACAGCGTAGGACACACACCAAGCTCATTTTATGTGTATCAGCAGTTTTATGATAAGGATGGCAATCCGATCGAAGGCGTGTATCATGAAGATGGGTTAAGGCACTACAGGAGCCCGATGCCAGATTATTACCTGGGCATTTCTTCAGAATTCATTTACAATGACTGGTACTTGTCGTTTGCCGGAAGGGCCCATTTCAACAATTACGTTTACAACAACGTGAGTTCCATGAACGGCGAGCTGAGCAGGCTTCATCGTCCGGAAGGACCTTACCTTGCAAACGTTACAAGCGACGCACTGGATGTGATGTTCAACGGTGCTCAGTATTTCTCTGATTACTATATCCATAACGGATCCTTCTTTAAAATGGACCACATCACACTGGGATACAACTTTTATGATGTAGCAGGCATTGGTGCCAACCTGAACCTGTCTGCCACCGTGCAAAACCCATTCATCATCACCGAATATGATGGACTGGACCCGGAAGTGGCCAATGGCATAGACGACAACATCTACCCCAGACCGCGGGTGTTTGTGCTGAATGTAAACCTGCAGTTTTAATAACCGAAAAAAGAAAGCATTATGAAAAAGATAACATTTTTAAGCGTCATAACTGCAGCTTTCCTTTTCCTGTTTTCATCCTGTATGGATGACCTGGATACGGTACCCCTGGATGATACAGAGGTTACAGCTGCAGAAATTTTTGAAGACCCGGATGCTTATCGCCAGATTTTGGCTAAGCTGTATGCCGGGCTGGCCGTGTCAGGCCAGGAAGGTCCTGCCGGGATGGCCGACATCAGCGGTATCGATGAAGGTTTTGGTCAATACCTGCGTGGTTTCTTTTACCATCAGGTGATTACCACAGACGAAGCCGTAATTGGCTGGGACGATGAAACCATTCGCGATCTTGTTTATCAGAGCTGGACACCCAGCGATATTTTTATCCAGGCCATGTATTACAGGATTTTTTATCAGATCGCACTGGCCAATGAATACATCCGGCAAACAACTGATGGCCTCCTTGACGACCGTGGTGTAACCGGTGACCTCCGCGAGGAAGTGGAAGTTTTCCGTGCTGAGGCCCGTTACCTGAGGGCATTCAGCTACTGGCATGCACTTGAACTATTTGGCAATGTACCCTTTGTCACCGAACAAGATCCCATCGGTGCCTTTCTGCCGGAACAAACCACCGAAAGCGATCTGTTCGAATATATCGAGTCCGAGCTGCTGGAGGTCATCCCGCTGATGAAAGAAGCACGCACCAGCGAATATGGCCGCGTCGACAGAGCTGCTGCATGGATGCTGCTGGCTAAACTCTACATGAATGCAGAGCTTTATACCGGACAGGCGCGCTATGCAGACGCCATCACCTACCTGGAAGAACTCTTTGCTGCGGGTTATAGCCTCGAAGAGGAATACCAGCATCTGTTTATGGCCGACAACTATCTCGCAGACAGTGAGATCATCATGGCGGTGCCTTACCACGGCATTGAAACGCAGACATACGGTGGCACCACGTTCATCATCAAAGCCTCTATCGGCGGCGACATGAGTGTAGGCGACCTGGGCGTAGATGATGGCTGGGGCGGTCTCCGCGCAACCCCGCAGTTTGTGGAACTCTTTGAAGAAGATGACCCGAGGGCATTGTTCTTTACTGATGGTCAAAGCATGGAAATCAACAACCTGGGAGACTTCCAGAATGGCTACGCCGTCACGAAATTCACCAACCTTGACAGGCAGGGCAACTCCGGATCCAACCTGGAGTTTGTCGACACCGACTTTCCGTTCTTCCGCCTGGCAGATGCCTACCTGATGTATGCGGAAGCTGTCCTCAGAGGTGGTGGTGGCAGCGAAAGCCAGGCCCTGGAGTATGTTAACGCCATCAGGGAACGCGCCTGGGGCAATGACTCCGGAAACATTAGCAGCGGCAACCTGACACTGGACTTTATCCTCGATGAACGCGGAAGAGAATTGTACTGGGAAGGTCACAGAAGAACCGACCTCCGCCGTTTCAACAAGTTTGCCGGCGATCAGTACATCTGGTCGTGGAAAGGTGAATCGCAAGGCGGATTGGGAACCAGCGAACGCTTTAACCTGTTCCCCATACCGGATGCCGACGTGACAGCCAACCCGAACCTGGTTCAAAATCCCGGTTATTAATTAATTGCAAACAAAATGGCATGGGGGCAGAAGCTCCCTTGCCACACAAAAAAAACAGATATATGATGAAAAAAACAGCTGTAATTCTCGCCATGTTTTTTGGGATCAGCCTGCTGCAGTCGTGCGAGGATGATAAAGACCTCTATCTGAACATGGATGATGCAGTGGCACCAGCCATTGTCAGCCCGGAAAGTGGGGATTCTTTTACCCTGCTTGAAGATGAGATGGAAGAGATCGCCGTCACACTGGCATGGGATCATGCCCAGTACCCCGCAACAGGCTTGCCTGACACAAGATACCTTATCCAGATGGATCTCACCGAAAACAACTTCGAAGATTCCAATGAAATCGTCGACATCACAGACACGCGCGACAACACCTATGAGTTTACCGTGGCTGCACTGAACACCCGGCTTGTCAGCAACTATGGAGCTGAAGACGGTGAAACCCTGGACATCTCATTCCGCATCTTTGCGTTCCTTACACGGGACAGCGACGATACCTGGCTCTATTCCGAGCCCGTCGAAATCAGCGTAACGGCCTTTGAACTGGATCTTGATCCGGACATCCTTAACGTACCCGGAAGCTACCAGGGATGGGAGCCGGACAACATGCAAACCGTGGTCTACTCACCCGAACAGGACGATCTGTATGAAGGGTATTTCTATTTTGAAGAAGAAAATACCGAATACAAGTTCGCCATGGGTAGCTGGGACGACAACTGGGGTGACGACGATGCCGACGGCACCCTGCAACCGGATGGTGAAAACATCGTAGCCGAAACGCCCGGCGTGTATAAAGTCAATGCTGACTTCAATGAAATGACGCATGAAAATATGCTTACGGAATGGGCAGTAATTGGCGATGCCGCAGAAGGCTGGGATACCGATGTGTTTATGGAGATCGACCTTGATTACTGGGAACAAAACCAGAAAGTTCGCTACTCAATTACACTGGAGATGCAAGAAGGCTTCTTTAAGTTCAGGGCCAATGAGGCATGGGATCCTCCGGCAGGTCTTAACCTCGGTATTGATGAAGAGGCTGAAGAAGGCGTGCTGATGTACGGCGGCTTCGAAAACGACATCCCCATCGACGCAGCTGGTGAATATACGATTATCCTCGACCTTAGTGGTCCGGAATATCGTTACGAGATCCACCAGGAATAGATCATTATCACATATTGATGATACTCTAAAAAAGAGGGCTGGTCCTAAGTACCGGCCCTCTTTTTTACTAAATCATGACTGAATATATGACCCGTCAAATATAACAAGGCCATCTCTTCAGAAACTGATCAGATATCGTTACCGTGTAAATCCGTGCTGCGAAGCATCCGCCCCATCCGCACTCCATAGACAAACAGGTTCAGTAATTTAAAACGGGTCTTCCATTGTAATCACTTGAAATACTTTATCCCCCCGCCTGACGAGCTCAGGAACCCGCACAGAACATTGCTCCCCTTTTTGAGCTATCGAAACAGGCCTGCGCTCCACATGAATCTCATCAGGTGTAAGCTCAAGCACACCAGTAGTAGGTCCGGTGATCATGATCTCTGCTCCGGCAGGCAATTCATTGGCTTCAATCGTGACCTCAGCCACCCCCAGCCGCGAAAAGTAATTGGTGACCTTGCCCACATACTGTTTCCTGCGCGTAGCCTGGGATCCGTAACGCTCCGACCACGCCCCCATCGTCCGGCCAAGATAATACCCATCCCAGAAACCGCGGTTGAAAACACCCCGCAGGCGATCAGTCCAGTCATCAATTTTATCCCTGCTAAAGGAACCATCCCGGACAGCATCCACAGCCTCCGCATAACATCGGGTAACTGTCTTTACATAATCCGGCCCCCGGCCCCGGCCCTCAATCTTGAAAACCTCCACCCCTGCACGCATGATCTTGTCGATAAACCCTATGGTGCAAAGGTCTTTGGGCGACATGATATACTCATGATCCACCTCCAGCTCATACCCTTCTTCTTTGTCGGTAACCAGGTAGGAGCGCCGGCAAAGCTGCAGGCACGCGCCCCTGTTGGCCGAATAGTTCATATTATCGAGACTAAGATAGCATTTGCCGCTTACCGCCATACATAATGCGCCGTGTACAAACACCTCAAGCTTTACATACTCCCCGGAAGGCCCACGAATAT
Source organism: Bacteroidales bacterium (assembly GCA_007124575.1). GTDB lineage: Bacteria > Bacteroidota > Bacteroidia > Bacteroidales > UBA7960 > PUPG01. The sequence continues at coordinate 5,033 of SLEW01000243.1, forward strand.
CTTCCTTTTCAATTTGTTGAGATATAAAATGCACCTGCTCCAAAGTCAGCTCCCTGGCCAGCACCATCACATCCCCAAAAGAAGAATAAAAACGAACCGCTTCCAGGTTGGTAATGTTGCATTGCGTGCTGATGTGCACCCGCACTCCCTGTTCACGGGCATACTGCATGACGGCAACATCAGAAGCAATTAACGCAGTAATGCCAGCCTCCCGGGCTTTATCAACCGTGCGGCGCATCTCATCCATCTCATGATCATACACTATGGTATTCAGGGTGAGGTAAGATTTTATCCCATGAGACTGACAGATATTTGCAATTTTGTCCAGGTCCTCCAGGGAAAATGTTTTTGATGAGCGGCTGCGCATGTTGAGCTTACCCACGCCAAAATAGACGGCATCGGCTCCTCCTTGAACAGCAGCCATCAGCGATTCATACGAACCAGCCGGCGACATGATCTCAATATCCTTCATCGGTAAACCCTTTTTTTTGTAAAGGTAATCGTTTTCTGTTTTTCCGCCCTGGTCCGCAATTCATCCTGTGCTGCAACAAGAATTTCCCGTATTTTTGCAGGGAAATAATTCGCCTTCCAAGAGCCTAAGGTTAAGATTAAGTAAAAGGCCCCGGCTTTTAGACTTTTGACATTCCGTTATTTAGACTTTTAGACATTCTTAGACATGAACAGAACAGTAGCATTCGAAGATCTTGGCATAATAGATTACAAAGAGGCCTGGGACTACCAGGAAAAACTGTTCCAGGGGATCATCGACATCAAAATGGAAAACAGGAAATCCCCTGATCAGGAAAAAGCAACGCCCAACTATCTGTTGTTTTGCGAACATCCGCATGTATATACCCTCGGCAAGCACGGATCAGAAGAAAACCTCCTGGCCAACATGCTGGAGCTGAGCAACAAGAAGGCCACCTATTACAAGATCAACCGCGGCGGTGATATCACCTACCACGGACCCGGTCAAATCGTGGGATACCCCATCCTTGACCTGGATAACTTCTCACCCGATATTCATCAATATGTATACAACCTGGA
>SLEW01000208.1 GCA_007124575.1 Bacteroidales bacterium
CCGGCAAAAAGAGGAGATTGCTCAAAGCCCTCTCTCAGGATGTCATGTACGTCTTTATTGGTATAGGTCAGGTAACAGCTTAGCTGATCCTGTAACACGGGCGTGTCGAGGTAAGAAAACCTGCCGGGATGGTCGTCGCCCTTTTGCTCAGTCATCATACTAAAGTCAATGCTGCGCCCATCTACCCTCACAGGAGTGCCGGTTTTCAGATTATCAATCTCAACCCCCAGGGCAGCAATGCTCTTACTTAATTCGGTTGCATTCTCCTCCCCCAACCTTCCTCCTTCATAATTCTGTGTTCCAATATGAATGCGTCCGTTCAGAAAAGTGCCGCTTGTAACGATCACACTGTGACATTGAACCAGGCCGGCGATGCGTGTCTCTACCCCGGTTAATCCCGAATCACTAGTAACAATGCGCATTACAGCGTCCTGCCATATGTCTAAATTCCTTGTCTCCTGAAGAATTTGCTGCCACTTTAATGAAAAAGCATGCCTGTCGCTCTGTGCACGTGGCGACCACATAGCAGGACCCTTGCTAAGGTTAAGCATCCTGAATTGAACCATCGTATGATCCGTGACAAGGCCGGTTTTTCCGCCCAGCGCGTCTATCTCCCTGACTATCTGGCCTTTAGCTATCCCACCCATGGCAGGATTGCATGACATCTGGGCAATGGTGGAGACATTCAGGGTTATGAGTAAAACCCTGGAGCCCAGACGTGCAGCTGCAACAGCAGCCTCACACCCGGCGTGTCCTCCTCCCACGACAACAATATCGTAAGGTTGAATAATCATGTGCTTTAATTTCAGGGGCGTAAAGATAGATAATAATTCTCTTTACGCTGCATCTCTTGCTTTCCTGTTGCCGTAGAATCCTTATAACCAAGCAGATGCAACACGCCGTGAATGATCACCCGGTGAAGTTCCGTATCAGAGGCCTCCTGGTGAGCCAGGGCATTGTCCAATACCCTTTCGTAGCTAATGAAGATGTCGCCTGATATCCTGTCACCCTCTGTATAATCAAAGGTTATGATATCGGTAAGGTCATCATGATCAAGGTATTGCTGATTAATTTTTAGAAGGTAGCGATCTGTGCAGAAGATAAAATTCAGATCCCCGGCCTGTTGGTGTTCATTATGGATGGTTTCCCTTATCCAATGCCTCGCATCTTCTTCTTTAAAATTGGGAATATGCACATCCTCATAATGAAACAGGATCTCCGGGTTGTTATCTTGCATGGGAAGGGATAAAATGTGCTCTGGTTATCTTTGGGTTTTCTTTTCCCTGACGAGTTTGTCATAGTAGTTATACAGCAGCTCCTGGCGCTGAATCGCAAGGTAATCGTTAACCCCCGTGACATGGAAGATAAGCTCAAGGGTGCTCCTCTTGTTATCAACTACCACCGTATCTGCAAGCATATTTATCATAAGCAGCTTTCGTTGCGATTCATTCAAGTCTGTCTCTATTCCTGTTTCCTTATTGAGAACGTCAAGGTTTCGGGCGATATCAAGGAATTCATCCTCCATTTTAATCAGAAAGTCGATGCCAGCCTTCTGCGCCTTAAAATAAATATCTATGTAGGATTTCTCTGTACGATGGTCAGCTATAAGCTCATAAGCTGCCGTAACGGAAGCAATGATATTGCCATAGTAGTCATCATAGATGTGAAAGTCGTCGGCAATTCTTTCCAGGAATGCTTCCAGTTCTGTTATGTGTTCCTGGTCAGAGCCGACAGACAGGTGTCTGTTCCGATAATTTTGTTCCATGTCACTCAATATGAAGGAAATACTGTTCAACCAAAGATCTGTAAAACGGTCTTAAGCCGGGAGGCAGGCTTCGAAGCATTTCTACTTCCTGCTCTCTTATCCTATTATACTCAAAAAAGTCTTCAGGGTTACTAATATCATAATCTTCTGCTGTGGTTCCTTCTCTCCGGTCTTCGGTTTCCTGCTGTTTTTCAGCACGTTCGTGCTCCAGAAGCCTGGTAAGAATTCTTTCCTGGCGCAACATGGTTTCCGTAGAGAGCTCCTTGCGCAACATGTCCAACTCCGACTCTTCCATTTGCCTTTGCAGCTCCTGCAACTCTCTTCCGCCTTCCTCTCCCCTGCCGCGCATCTCGTCGGCCATCTCTTTGAGCTTGTTTCGGATGGCCTCCTGTTCAGCAGCCATACGGGCCATCTGCTCGCTCATCCCCATGGGTTGCTCTCCTGCCTCCCCGGGCATAGGTTCAAAGCCATCCTGCATTTGCTGCAGCATCTCATTGAGTTGTTCCTGCATTTCACGGAGGTTTTGAAACGACTGCCCTTCGCCGGGCTGCATGTCATCGCCCATGCCTTCACCCATGGCCATCTGCTGCTGTATGTTCTGCAGGCTTTCATTAAGAAGCAAGGCAAGGTTGTTAATGTGGGTCATCACATATTGTTGCCTGCTGGAACTTTGGTGCCGTCTGCGATTGATCATGTGGTTTATGGCTTCCCGCATGTTATGGTTGATTTCAGCAACCTCCCGGGTAACGAAGGATTCAATGGCAATTTGTCTTTTGCTTAAAGCTACCAGCGAATCATTGATCATCTCCATGTCGCTCTCTATCTTGCGTTGCTCCCTAATATAATCCGGAAATTGCGGATCATTCATGTTGGCTTCCCTTGTTCGAAGCAGCAGGTCTTCCTGTGCAAAGCTGGATCTTAGCAGGTTTTCAAGTATCATCCTGATAGCCCGGGCATCTTCTGCAAGCTGCTCCTGGAACATCTCAGCCTGCATTTGCATCAGCTGGTCACCAAGATCCTGCATTTTCTGTCCGGCATCCTGCTGGTGTGGCATCGCCTCCTGCATATTTTGTTGCTGAAGCTGGTCCAGGGCATCCTGCAAGTCATCAGAAATGGCATCTTCCTGGTCTTTGGTGTCCTGCACATCCTTTGGCCTGCTAAGCTGTTCATTGGTATCCCTGAACTCATCCAGCATGTCTTTTATCTTCTCATAAGCATCCTTTATCTGCTCCTGAGCATCAGACAGCTCGTCTGCATCCCCGCCGGCCTCTGTCTGTTCCTGGATATCCTGTTGTTCTTCGCTTAATTGCTCCAGCCTGTTAATGCTCTCTTCAAGCAGACGCTCCATGGCAAACTGTCTGAACATCTCTAATGTCCGGTCCATGCGCATCTCAAGATCCTGCCATTCGAAATCCATCTGATCCAGCTGATCGTACAATTCGTCGCGACTCATCTCATCGAGGCCATCCCGGATCTTGTCAAACAGCTCTTTCATCTCATCACTCATGACCTCATCAAAAAGCTTTTGCAGCTCTTCCTGCATGTCCTTAATGCGGTCACTGCTCTCCATGAACTGCTCAGAGCGGGTTTCGGTCTCCTTTTTCATGTCAGAGAGCTCCTGCAACCGGTTTTCCATCTCTTCTTTCTTGTCAAGAAGTTGCTCCACAGCATCCCTGTCGTCCCAGCCAACCCGCTCAGACTCGAGCAGGGATTTTCTCAGCTCATCAATCTGGTCCCTGGCATCCTGCACCTCCCCGGCACCATCGCTAAGTCCCTGTTTGATCTGTTCCTCACCTTCACGTCTTTCTGCAAGTATTTCCTCTTCGGTGGGAATGTAATGGGTAAACATACGGCTCTCCGTCTTTTTGGGGCCTCTCAGGGGGTCGTTATCATACACAGTGAAGTATATCTCTATGGTTTCTCCTGGTCTGATGTAGATGCTCTGCAGGTCGAAGTGATGGTAAAAGGTCTGATTACGCAGGTAGGGATCTATATCCATGTTCTCGGTGAAAAATTCCACATCCTCTCCCCTGCTGATCTGCCTCTGATCCATTACACGGTAGTGAAAATCCATGCCTGAAAACCCGAAATCATCTTCTATGGTACCTCTGTAGAAAAGATGAGCTAAAAGGATGTCATCTCTGTGCTCTTCCACAGCGATCCTGGGGTATTCATCCATTTTGACACTTACCTGGTATGACAGGCTATCTCCCTTACCATGCACCTCATCACTAGCAAACACTTCATAATCAAAAGATTCAGATATAGTCGTGGTGATCTTGTGCTCCCCTTCCCGGATCTTTTGTGCTTCCAGTTCTTCTCCTTCTTTGATGAAGTCTACCTCTGCCATGCTATTGGTGAAAAATGTCCAGGTAACTTCCGATCCATAAAGAACAGAAAGGTCGCCCAGATTGGTGTATTCGTCTTTTGAGTACCCGGTATATTCAGGATAGTCTACCTGGATATGGAAGTGGGAGAAGGAGGCTCTTTCGTTAACCTCCAGATCAAAAGGTCCATAGCGGAAACCTTCTGACTCAACATAGAAAGATTTGTCCTGTTGGATATTCCTGATCTGGTGGGCAAAGTCGGCTCTGTCCTGTTGCGTCATCCTGTGCCGTGTATTATTGATGACGATATATGCTTCGGAAGGTCTGACGCTGCCTGAAGCTCTCATAAGCACTTCAACATCCTCATTTCGGAAAGCTTTATTGTCAGATGTCATCTCAAAATGAAACGGTCTGGGTCTTTCAAAGGTAGTTTCATACTGGACTATTCGCCTGGCAGGCTCCACGAGCGTGGTGGGTTGTATGAGGTAGATGGCGGCGCCGAAAAGCAGCGGCACGACGACATACGGCAGAAAACGCAGGTTTCCATGGAGCGGGATGGCTTTATGGAAGGGAATGACGCTGGTTTGTTTTGCTTTCTGGTCTATCCCTGCCATAATCAATTCGGCATTTTCGGGATTTTTGTCGAGGTAGTTTTTAAGCTGAATGACGTTGGTAACCTTGTCGTTGATCTCATCAGGATAATATTTTCCCAGGAGGCGTGCTGCATGGGCAGGGCTGATGCGTTTGCCGATACGTATCATTCCCATGAAAGGAATGATGATATATTTTACCAGGATGAAGCCATTAAAGGCAAGAAAACCGTAAAACAGGGTAAAGCGCACATGGGAGCTGAAGTAGCCAAAATATTCGAGTCCGATGAACAGGATAGACAGAATCAGCACAGAAGCTCCGAACATCAGCAGGCCTTTCAGCAGCTGATTCATATAATATCGACGGATGAACCGGTCAATTTTCCTTAAGAGTATGTCGAAGGTAGTGGACATGTATTATTCTCATTTAGATTTAACTTGTAAAGGTACGTAAATTCGCCAGTCTTATTTTACAAAAAAAGCTTAAATTGCTGTTGGAAAGCCCGGTCCATCATTTAAGCTGATGCGGCTGTAATGAAATCGTATATTTGTAATAATGTTTTGATAAATTATAAAATGCATCATACCATGTCAAAAAAAGATAATATCAAACAAAAGCTCCGCGACAAGATTTTGCCCATTTTTGAATCCAATCCGCGACAAACTTATAACTATAAGCAGATAGCCAAGGCCCTGGGTGATGAGGGTGTCAAGCACAAAAAATACCTTTCGGGCATCCTGTATTCCCTGGCAAAGGAGGGTGATCTTGTAGAGGCATATAAGGGCAAGTTCAAGATCAGTCCGGCCTACCTGGAAAAAAAGCGCAAGGTCGGGCCGTTTATCAAGGGTCGTGTAGACATGAAGTCGACCGGCAAGGCATATGTGATCACTGAAGAGTTGCTTGAGGATGTGCGCATTTCATCAAACAATACGGGTTATGCTCTTCATGACGACATCGTGAAGGTTCGTTTGTTTCCGAGGCGCAAGTCGCAGAAGGTGGAAGGTGAGATCGTGGAGGTTGTGAGCCGTTCCAAGAACCGTTTTGTTGGTATCATCGAACATACAGGCAAGTATGCTTTTCTTTTGGCTGACAACAAGGCCATGCCCATCGACATCTTCATCCCCAAAGAGGACCTGAATGGAGCGAAGGATGGCCAGAAGGCCATTGTAGAGATAACGGAATGGAAGCCACCGTCAAAAAACCCCTTTGGGCGTGTCGTGGAGGTTTTGGGAGATCCGGGTGACAACGAGGTGGAGATGCATGCCATCCTCGCAGAATACAATCTGCCGGCACGCTTTGAAAAAGAAGTGGAAGCCGAGGCGGAAAAGGTAACTGTTGATATTCCGGATAAGGAGATCAGGA
>SLEW01000091.1 GCA_007124575.1 Bacteroidales bacterium
CATGATATAGAGGGCATGTTAATTCGCAGCCAGCTTGATCTGTCGGGTAAGACGATTCATGTGCACAAGCATTCGGCACATGCTGCCAGGCTACAGCACCTTATGGATGAAATTGGCGACAGCATCCATATTGTGAAACGCAAGGAGGGTACTGAAACTCTTATTGAGGAAGTGGCCCGGGGAAAAATTGATTATACGGTAAGCGAGGATCACATAGCCCGGTTGCATGAAATTTATTATGCCAATATTGATGCCCGCACACCTGTCAGCTTTGAGCAGCATATGGCATGGGCTGTAAGGAAAGGGGAGGAGGAGCTTGTAGCAGCAGTCAATGATTGGTTATCGGATTTTAGTGGCAGTCCAATGTTTGCTGACATATATGACAAGTACTACAACAACCCCCGTAGTGTTTTTATTGCTAAAAGCGATCTGCATTCTCTGGGCGGGGGAAATATTTCCGTTTTTGATGATTATTTCAAGCGTTATGCTGATATCATAGGGTGGGACTGGCGTTTAATTGCTTCGTTGTCATATCAGGAGTCCAGATTCAATCCCTCGGCGGTTTCGTGGGCTGGTGCTTTTGGAATCATGCAGCTCATGCCGGCAACGGCCAGCTTTTTGAATGTAAGCTCAGAATCAGGGGTGCATGATCAGATCGCAGCTGGTGTACGGTACCTTAAGTGGCTGGATGAAAGATTGCATGATGAAATAGAGGATGATGATGAGCGCATCAAGTTTATACTGGCTTCCTATAATGCGGGTATAGGTCATGTGCTTGATGCCAGGCGTCTGGCTGAAAAACATGGCAAGGATCCTGATGTGTGGCGCGACAATGTAGACTACTATCTTCTCAACAAATCAGATCCGAAATACTATCGTGATCCGGTTGTGCGTCATGGCTATGCCAGGGGGTCGGAGCCTTATCACTATGTAACAGAAATACTCGAACGGTTCAGGCATTATAAAAACATGCTGTAGGGATAATAGAGAAACGCCGGATTAATCAGGTCCGGCGTTTTTTTAATGTGCTTCCAGCCAATTGTTTGCTGTGTTCATCTCTACCACCACCGGGACTTCCAGCGTGATGGCATTTTTCATTTTCTCCTCTACCAGGGGCATTAAGTCCTCTGATTCATCCTTTCGGGCATCAAACACCAGTTCGTCATGCACCTGGAGTACCATTTTGCTTTTCATCCCTTTTTTTGACATGGCTTTATGTATTTCGATCATGGCCAGCTTAATCATGTCAGCGGCGGTGCCCTGTACGGGTGCGTTTATGGCGTTGCGTTCGGCGTATCCTCTTACCACGCCGTTTGTACTGTTTATGTCGCGGACATAACGCCTGCGACCCATCATGGTTTGGACATATCCGTGTTCCCTGGCAAAAGCAATATTTTTATCCATGTATTCTTTAACACCGGGATACTTGTTAAAATACTGATTGATGATCTCTGCCGCTTCGTGGCGAGGCACACCGAGCCTCTCTGACAGACCGAATGCTGAAATGCCGTATACAATACCGAAGTTAACCGTTTTCGCATTGCGTCGCATTTCTGAGTTCACATCGTCAATGGCTACTTCATAAACCTTGGCAGCTGTGGCGGTGTGAATATCCAGGCCTTCATTGAAAGCCTCTTTCATGGCTTTGTCGCCACTCAGAGAGGCGATGATGCGAAGCTCTATCTGGCTGTAATCAGCCGCCAGGAGGGTGTGCTTGTCATCACGTGCCACAAAGGCCTTGCGTATCAGTTTTCCCTCTTTGGTACGTATCGGGATGTTCTGCAGGTTTGGATTGTTGGACGACAGCCGGCCCGTGGCAGCCACCGTCTGGTTAAAGGAAGTGTGTATCCTGCCGGTTTTCTCCGAGATAAGTTTGGGTAACGCTTCCACGTAAGTTGACTTAAGTTTGGTTAGCGAGCGGTATTCAAGGATTTTTTGCACAATAGGATGTTTATCTTTCAGCTTGGTCAGCACATCCTCACTGGTGCTATATTGTTTTGTCTTGGTGCGTTTTGCACCGGATGAGATCTTCAGCCTGTCGAACAGGATCTCTCCAAGCTGTTTTGGTGATCCAATGTTAAACCGCGTACCTGCCCATCCGTATATCTCTTTTTCAACTTCTTCAATTTTTTTAGTCAGCACCCCGGCGTAATCGTCCAGTGCCTTTTTGTCTATGCGCACACCAGCGTCTTCCATATCTGCCAGGACATAAACCAGGGGGGCTTCCATTTTTTCAAAAAGCCCATCCAGCTTGTGTTCTTTAAGCATAGGCTCAAACACTTCGCGGAGCTGCAGCGTGATATCAGCATCTTCGCAGGCATACGGGGTTGCCTTTTCTAAGGGAACAGAGCGCATGCTTTTTTGCCTTTTCCCTTTTTTCCCTATTAAGAGTTCTATTGGCACAGGTGTGTAATCCAGGTAAGTTTCAGCGAGCACGTCCATGTTGTGCCGCATGTCGGGCTGGAGCAGGTAATGGGCTATCATCGTATCGAAAAGCTTGCCGTCGACTTCGATGTCATAGGGCTTTAGCACTCCGATATCAAACTTAAGGTTCTGTCCGGTTTTTTCAATGTCAGGATCTGCAAACACTTCCCGGAATGATTCCGCCAGCTTCAATGCGGCTTTCTGATCTTCGGGAAATGGAATGTAAAAAGCCTCTCCTGGTTTTGTTGTGAAGGCAATACCCACAAGATCTTTGTCTGACTTGTCAAGGCCTGTGGTTTCGGTATCAAAACAAAACATCTTCGACTTTTTCAGCCTTCCGATGAACTTGTTTATTTCTTTCGTTTCGGTAAGTGCTTTATATCCTTTCTTTTTTGCCAGCTCCTCCAGGCGCTTAGACGCCTCTTCTGCCGGGTCGGCGAAGGCATTGGTGTTTTCAAAAAGATCTATCTGGCCCGTTTGACGGATAGCTGTCCGGGACTTATCTTCAGGGATGATGTCTGTATCAGAAAACACCCGTCGTGCAAAGGTTTTGAACTCCAGTTCTTCGAAAAGCGGAATCAGTTTCCCGGGGTTCGGATCTTTTCTTTCCAGCTCATTGATGGAAACTTTTAGCGGGACATCGAGGATTATTGTGGCCAGGCTTTTCGACATGAGTGCCTGCTCCTTGTGTTCTTTAAGGTTTTCCCTGCTGCGCTTCTCTTTTACCTGGTCAATGTTTGCCAGGATGTTCTCCATAGAGCCAAATTCTCCGATCAGGTTTTTGGCTTTTTTCTCACCGATACCTGGCACGCCGGGTATATTATCAGAAGCATCGCCCCATAGTCCGAGGATATCAATGAGTTGTTCGGGTTTTTCAATACCGAACCTATCGCATACCTCCTTAACGCCCCATATTTCGGCGTCATTTCCCCTATGTGCCGGTTTTAGCATAAAGATATTCTCCGACACGAGTTGTCCGAAATCCTTGTCGGAGGTCATCATGTAGACAGTAAAGCCTTCTTTTTCTGCTTGCTTGGCCAGTGTTCCGATAATGTCATCGGCCTCATAGCCTTCCAGCATGAGCAAAGGGATGCGAAAGCCTTCCAGGAGCTCTTGTATATAGGGTAAGGAGGCGACGATATCTTCTGGCATATCCTCCCGGTTGGCTTTATATTCGGCAAAGTCTGTTTTGCGGAGGGTAGGTGCAATGGAGTCAAAGGCCACGGCAATATGGCTGGGATCTTCTTTTTTAAGTACTTCTGTAAGGGTGTTGGCAAAGCCCAGTATCGCAGAGGTGTTTTGCCCTTTGGAATTGATCCTGGGGTTTCTGTTCAGTGCGTAATAGGCCCTGTAGATGAGGGCCATGGCGTCAAGCAGCAGGAGCTTCTTTTTATCTGGCATGTTGCGGTTTTTTCGCAAAGATAGCCAATAAAACGAAGCTCCTGCTGGTATACTGGTGATGAATTTGCTTTTACCTTTCGTTGGTCATAAGTTCCCAGGTAATGGTAACCCGGCGTTCTCTGGCAGCATCAACTCCATATACAGAACGGCCAAGATCCTGCGGGTCTGATGAGACACCGGGATCGGACCGTGTTTCGCCATATGGGTTATGTTCATAAGAAAGTGCTTCCCCTTCGAAATATTCTTTCAGAGCACCATTCTTAAATGAATTGAAGAAGTTTTTCACTGCTACAAAACGTCGTTCAGATAGTGCCATATTATATTCCTGCCTTGCCAGCGGGCTTGTGTGCGAGGTAATAAGCAAGTGAAACTCGTTGCCTTTTTCCAGCTCACCCAGCACATAATTCGCAAACCACTCCAGTTGGCTCATACCTTGTTCAACCTCGTTGAAAAACTCCTCGATTTGCGTCCTTGAGTTTGCACTTCGCTCAAAATATTTTTGCTGGCGGTCTAAATATTGCTGATATACCTCATCATAAACGGATGTGGTTGTGGTTGCCCAGCTGTCCGGATCCGGCCTGTCGTTGTCAAAATACACGACAAAATATCCTGCGTCAAGGATTTCCTCTTCCGGCTCAACGGGTTCCGGTTCCAGATGGTGTGTCAGGAGCCAGCGATCGTCTTCATAGACGAAGTTATCTGTGGTAACTTCCATGTCTTCATAGCCTTCTGCTGAGAAATGCAACGTCATATTGAATGGATCTGTATGGCCTTCGTGTACTATTGCTTCTCCCGCAGCGGATGTAACGGTTTCTCCTACCAGCTGAGGGTCTTCGGCACGGTAGGCCACTTCTACACCTTCGATATTCTGGCCGGTATCACTGTCGGTGATTTTTACCACGAAGGGAACGGGCTGGATGGCAAAGGAATATATGTTGTCGCGGAATGCTTCCAGCCCCCTATTGGATGAAAAATACCCGGTTGTTTCAGATGAAAAAGTAATCCCGTAATCGTCATATACTGTATTAAATGGTTCGGGAAGGAGGTGCCGGGTGTCATTTTTAAACATAACGAGATCAAGTCCGCCTTTTGTCTCTATATGGTTACTTGCGTAAATGAGTAACCCATCGGGGCTGATTGCCGGGAATACTTCGTCATAGGAGGAGTTTACTTCGGGGCCCATGTTTGTTGGCTCGCCCCATTCGTTTCCATCCCATTCTGAGGTATATATGTCAAAACCTCCGTGGCCGCCGGGCATATCTGATGAGAAATACAAGGTGCTGGTATTATCATCAAAGTAAGGGTGTTGCACATTGTATGCCGGATCGTTGAAAGGCAGGGTTTTTTCGCGGCTCCAACCGTTGTTATCCCTGGTGTAATAGCCTAAATACAGGTTTTGCGCCCCATCGTCATTTGGGTCTTCGTAATTACGTGTGATCACTACGATGTTCGTATCGGCTGAGATAGTCAGCGGGCCGTCATGCAGGCTTGTTTTCAGTGATGGGGGCATGAAGCCGGTATCTGCCGTTCTGCAGTCCTGGTCGAAGGCATAAACATTAAGAAACGGCAGACCTGTTAAATCGTAACGGTCACGGTTTTTCGTTTCGCGATCTGTGCGTGAAGAGGTAATAAACAGGAGGTCGTTCCAGGAAAAGGGAGCAAAATCTTCATTGCTTGAATTATTGCAATAAGCTTCCACTTGCACCACGGCATGCCATGTTGTGGAGAAGTATCCTGTTTCCTGGTCGTAGGGCGATGACTGTCCCAGCTTCTGTGCCAGGTGTGAAAAGTTTCGTTGCTGTGCCTTATTGAGTTCCAGGTTTTTTGACTCAGCAAGTCGGAACATCTCCAGCGCGTCCTGGTTATGGCCGCTCAGATAGAGCACGTCAGCATAAACTGGTATGAGGCTGTCAACGCCCTCTTCAACCTTGTCCTGGTAATATTCCCGGGCTTCGATGAGGTTTGCGCCAAACAGCATTTCAGGCGTTTGATGGCGCTGGCCTGTGGCATGAATGGAGAAGACCAGGAACATCATAAATGATGTGACAGAAATTATGTATAGTTTCTTCATGGGTCTGATTTTTTAGTGTTTACTGGTCTACAAAAAATACCTGGGTGATCTGATAAACCTTTCCCGTACAGTGTCCCAGGAAAACCGCAGGCTAATTTCATGTGTTTGCTTGCTAAATGTGTTGATGTC
>SLEW01000270.1 GCA_007124575.1 Bacteroidales bacterium
CCATAGAAATTCAAACAAATCCATTAGATACAAACCATAAAACGCATTGATGTATGAAAATATTTACATTTACAAGAGCATTAGGGGCATTTGCCATCCTATTCTTATTCAGCATGCCGGCTGCAGCTGACGAACTCTTTTCCACCCAGTTTGGGGTGGATGACAATTGGTGGTCCGAAGGCTCCATGACCGGGTACAATGAAAAATCTTATACCGAAGGGGACTGGTACTTCCACAGCACCAGTTCGGTCAGGGGCACTTCCGGTGAAAGCTATGGCGGCTCGGATTATTCCTTTCGCGACCGCGATGTCTTTACGCTGCACAACACGGCGCAGGTAAACGGCATGTCGGGTTTCAGTCTGCAGCTGCGCGACTGGATGCTTGGAAGCGGCGAACAGCGCGACCTGAAAGTCAGCTACGACGGCGGAGATAACTGGGAAACCCTGATCACCATCAACAAAGACTGGTTCGATGATTACCAGGTGTACCAGGAATATGCCTATACCTTCCCGGATGGTCCGCAAAGCTTCGACGCCGAAGATTTTCAGCTGGAAATTGACGGAGGTGGAGACACCAACGACGGCCGCATCAATATCGGGCAGTTCGTGGCCTATGGAGAGATGACCACCGTGGCTACCCCGGTATTTTCACCATCCGGAGGGACTTTCTTTGAAGATGTGGAGGTGGAGATCACCACAAGCACCCCCGGTGCCGACATCTATTACACCCTGAACGGCGCTGATCCCACCGAAGACGACATCCTCTACACCGACCCCATCCAGGTTACCGAAGACCTAACCATTAAGGCCAGGGCCTTCGCTGATGACTTCGACCCCAGCAACGTGGCAGAAGAAACCTACCTCATCCGGACACTTATCCTGGAAAAAGACTTTGAAGATGAAGACCTGTTCTCGGGCGGATGGACCGTTTATGACTTCATTGACGGGGCCAATACCTGGACGATCGATGACTTTGCGGGGAATTATTATGCCATGATCACGGAATACCAAAGCGATCCTGCCTATCCGCACTCCTGGTATTTTAGTCCGGAAATAGATCTTGCTGACATGGAAGAAGTTACTTTCTCTTTCTACAGCCAGACAGCCTTCCGGGAGGGTGACGCCTTGTCTGTACATATATCTTCAGATTACACAGAAGGAGAAGATCCCAACAATGCAACATGGACAATGCTTGAGGCGGACCTGGATCCACATACAGGAGGTGGTTACGGCTCGTGGACGCATTCAGGTGACATCGACCTTAGCGACTACCAGGAAACCGTGCATATCGCATTCCAGTATGAGTCGGATGAAGACAATAACGGAAACTGGCATGTGGATGATATCCTGATCACCGCCATGGAACCCACGGAGAGCTCCGACAACAGCCTGGCCGTATTTACCATCGGCGACATCAACGTACTTAACCTTGGCGGCATCGAAGTGGATGACCCCGAAACCGACGATGGTGCCACCCTTTATGTGGAAGACTTTTTCGGCTTTGAAGGCATCGAAGTGGAACCCAACCACGATCTGGCTACCTACGAGGTGACCGTGAATGACGTGGTGATTGATGAAGAAGACCTCGAAGACCATCCCATCGAATTTGAAGATGTGGTCGTTGTGGAAGTCACAGCAGAAGACCAAAGCATCCAGTATTACAAGGTAACGGTCCTTGGCGAGGAACGCATCCTGGTGATTATAGGACCCGGTGCAGATGATACCTTTTATACCCACGATGACGTCACCTTCAGCTGGGAAGCGGAAAACATTACCGAGCTGCTCTTTGAGCGATTCCGGGAAGGTGAGGATGAAGCTTACTACAGTGAAGTGCTTGACGGAGATCAGGAAGAGATCACTTTTGAGGTACCCAATGGCGTGCACGGCATGTATTTTTTCCGGGTTTCGGATAATAACGACCCCTCATTTTACGAGGATTCGGAGTTGTTTGAGGTGATTGATGATGTAGATCCAAGCCTGACAGACAAGGAGCCGGAAAGCGGTAGCGAAAACATTGACCTGGAGCCCACGCTGAAAATGTGGTTTGATGAGGACGTATTTGCAGGAGAAGGCCATATCGAGATCTATCGCCACGACGATGATGAACTCGTTTTATCGATCCCCGCCGATGGCGACCATGTTACTATAGCAGAAGATGAAGTGCACGTGCAAATTGACGAAGCACTCAATCACGAAACAACCTATTATGTGCTCGTCGATGATGACGCCATCGCCGACATCGCCGGCAACCATTTTGAAGGCATTGCAGACCCCCAAATATGGACCTTCACCACCGAGATCATGGATGACCCGGATGCACTCATCTGCAATGGCGACTTCGAACACTGGAGTGATGGACTACCTGAATGCTGGTATGGCGACAGATCCAATATCGGAGCGGGTAATGTGAATCAGTATGATGCCGATGCGCACACCGGGAGCTACTCTGCACAGCTTGTCAATGAATCGGATGGTCATCAACGCTTTACAAGTCAGCACGCCAATCTTGATGAAGGTGTTACATACCAGATCACTTTCTGGATCAAGGGGCACGGCGAAATTCGCACCGGCTTATTTGATGACCGCGAAACCGGTTACGGTTATGCTCCATATAACAGTTATATCGATGCAGACCCTGATAACTGGGAAGAATATTCGCAGCTTGTTTCCGCTGCCAATACCACGGATATTGGTGAGTTTATCTTCTCATTGAGAAATACCACGGATAACCATATTTTGCTGGACAATGTAAGCGTCGAGGTTTATGAAGATGATCCGGAAGAGATGGAAAACATCGCTGCATTACGCGCGGGTGAGTTTGACACTCCATATACGCTTACCGGCGAGGTTATCCTCACCTACCAGATGGATTACAGAAACCAGAAATTCATCCAGGACGAAACCGCTGCCATCATGATCGATGACAGTGATGGCATCATTGCCACTTCTTATGATCGCTATGACGGGATTACCGGCATTTCTGGCATGCTGACTCAGCACAACAACATGCTGCAGTTTACCCCTTCTGCTGACCCTGGTGAGCCTACTTCAACGGGCAATGAGCTGGTTCCTGAAACACGTCAGCTCGATGATCTCACCTACGACGATCAGGCCAAACTCATTCAATTGTCGCAGGTGACTTTCGAAGATGCCGGAGCCACGTTTGATGCCGGGGATAACTACACCATTTATGACCCCAGTGGTGCAGGCATTTTCCGTACATCATTTTTTGATGCAGAGTATATTGATGATGAGATTCCGCATGAAGAACAGATCATTACCGTGCTTGTAAGCCAGTACCAGGAGGATATACAGGTTACGGCCCGCGATTGGGATGATTTTGAAATTTGGGTGAGCGTACCGGAAACAGGAGAAGAGACGATGGCTGTTTATCCCAACCCATTTAGTGATCAGATCCGCATTTCAGGTGCTGATAACCTGGAAACCGTGCAGTTACTTAATGCCCGGGGGCAGGTGGTTCGTGAAGTACGGGCAACGGATGGAGAAACGCTGCTTTCTGCCAGTGAACTGCAACCTGGTATCTATTTCCTCAGACTGCAGTTTGAAGATGGAAGCACCAGCACACAAAAGATCATGAAACAATAAACCTTTGGTCTATTACGTGTGTTTGACCAGGAAGCCCGGCGGTTTGTTAAAGCCACCGGGCTTTTTTTCACCGGCTTGTTCATTTACTGCCGCGCTAAAGTCTCTTTCTCTTCATTTGAAGTGCAAAGGAGGATCATTTGTAATTTCTACCTTCAATATTTTTTGTAATTTCACGTTCTTTTTGGTTGACTAGAAAACATGAATACACATAAAACAGAAAACATGAGTCCAGACTATATTTTTGAAGTAAGTTGGGAAGTAGCCAACAAGATCGGCGGCATCCATACGGTGATCAGCACCAAGGCACCCATCCTGGCGGCGGAGCAGAAAGACAATTACATTTGTATCGGCCCGGATGTGTGGAAGGAAGCCCACCGCAACCCCGAGTTTGAAGAGGATACTGAATTATTTCGGGCATGGCGCGAATATGCCGCTAAGCAGAACATCCATGTCCGCATAGGACGCTGGCAGGTTCCAGGTAATCCGATTGCTTTTCTGGTGGATTTTACGCCCCTTTTCGGGAAAAAAGATGACATCTTTTCCGATTACTGGTTGAAATTCGGACTGAATTCCCTAAGTGGTCAGTGGGACTATACCGAGCCGGCCATGTTTGGTTATGCTGCCGGACAAGTCATTGAAAGTTTTTACGACTTCCACATGACCGCCCACGACAAGCTGATAGCGCATTTCCATGAGTGGATGACAGGCAGTGGCGTACTGTATCTTCGGGACCGTGTTCCCCAGGCTGGAACGATTTTTACCACCCACGCGACCGTTGTAGGGCGTGCCATTGCCGGGCATGGCCAGGATCTTTATCAGCAGCTGGAAAGGCTCGATGCAGAAGCCAAGGCCAATGAGCTGGGAGTGTTGTCGAAATACAGTCTGGAGAAGGTAGCTGCCGGAAATGCCGATGCCTTTACCACGGTCTCGGAAAGCACAGCAAATGAGTGTGAGCATGTCATTGGGAAGCGTCCTCATGTGGTCACACCTAACGGGATCGGGCAGGAAATGCTGATCCCGGATGCTGAGCTCGGAGAAAAAAGAAAGGCTGCAAGATCGCGCCTGTTGACCGTTGCAAGGGGCCTTTTGCAGCAGAATCTTCCCGAAGACAGCTTTTTGATCGGACACAGTGGTCGTTACGAATTCCGCAACAAAGGGATTGACATTTTCATCGATGCCCTGGGCAAGCTGAATAAAACAGAGCTGGAAAAGCCCATGGTGGCCTTTATCATGGTGCCGGGACATCAGACAGGCTTCCGTAAAGAGCTGCCTGCCAGGATCGAAAACCCTGATTTTGACCATCCCTTCAGCGAAGAACATCTGACGCACAGGCTTGCCGGGCCGGATCATGACACCATCATGCAGCGCCTGCGCCAGGCTGGCCTTCTCAACCTGCCGGAAGATAAAGTAAAGGTTATTTTCACCCCCGCCTATCTGAATGGAAATGATGGCATTTACCAGATGACCTACTTCGACTTGCTTCCCGGATTTGATGCTACGGCATTCCCATCCTACTATGAACCCTGGGGTTATACACCCATGGAAAGCATCGTGATGCAGGTGCCCACTATCTCCGCAAACCTTTCAGGGTTTGGTATATGGGTCGTCAGTAAGCCGGACCTGGCTAGCGATGAAGCTTTGAAACTGATTACCCGTGGCGACCAGGAAGGTGAGCAGCCAGTAGCCGATATGACAGATATTATGACAAACTGGATTGCCGGGGCAGCAAAAGAGGGATTTTCGAAAGCGAAAGATCTGCATGCCCCTGTGTGCCATAAAAACATGATACCTGCCCGGAAACAGGCAAAAGATATTGCCCTGACCGTCGTTTGGGATCAACAGATGGATGCTTACAGGGAAGCCTTTGACCTTGCACTGGAGACGGCAGGAGAACGATATCATCAATATAAAGACAAAAAACAACCTATAAGAAGTGTAGCTATGCCCCCAATTGAAAGTATGCGACCCAAGTGGAAAAGGATAAGTATCGGAATCAGTATGCCCGAAGAACTGAAGACCCTGCCGGAGATTGCGAAAAATCTCTGGTGGACATGGAATGATGATGCACGGAGACTGTTTCAGCGGATCGAACCGGACGTCTGGGAGTCAACGAACAAGAATCCCGTAGAGCTTTTGGATCAACTCTCTATGGAGGATTATGACCGCCTGAAGCAAGATAAAAAATTTATGGAAAGATACCATCGTGTTGAGAAGAAATTCCAGGATTACATGGAGGCGGGTAACCATAAGAAAACAAAACAGATTGCCTATTTTTCCATGGAATATGGTTTGAATGAGAACGTTAAAATCTATTCCGGTGGACTTGGTGTGCTGGCCGGGGATTTTTTAAAGCAGGCCAGTGATGACAATGTAGACATGGTCGGTATCGGATTGTTATACCGTTATGGGTATTTTACTCAGAGCCTGTCTTTGCACGGAGAACAGCTCGACACCTATCACCCCCATGATTTTGCCAGTATGTTTGCCAAGCCGGTACGCGACAAAGATGGAAAACGCGTGAAGATCAGCATCGGTTTCCCAGGCCGCACTCTGCATGCCCGGGTATGGCGTATTGACGTAGGGCGTGTCCCCCTTTATCTTCTGGATACCGACATCTCAGAAAACCAATCTGTAGACCGCTTTGTTACTCATCAGCTCTATGGCGGCGATTGGGAAAATCGTTTCAAGCAGGAGTTTCTCCTGGGTATCGGAGGTATCCGAATGCTGGACGCGATTGGTTTGCAACCGGAAGTGTATCATTGCAATGAAGGCCATGCCGCATTTACCGGCCTAGAGCGCCTGCGCAAGTATGTGGAGGATGAAAAACTCAGTTTCCATGAGGCCCAGGAAGCAGTACGTGCCAGCAGCCTCTTTACCACGCATACACCCGTTCCTGCAGGCCATGACTTCTTTAGTGAAGACATGTTACGTACCTATATGCCACACTATGCCGACCGCCTGGGCATCAGCTGGGAGACCTTCATGGGCCTCGGCAAGATGAACCCCCAGAACCCCGAAGAGGATTATTCGATGAGCGTTCTGGCAGCCAAACTGGCACGGCATGTGAATGGTGTGAGCCTTATCCATGGCAAGGTGGCACGCGATATGTTCAGAGACCTCTATCCCGGATACTTCCCCGAAGAAATCCATATCGGACACGTAACTAACGGAGTTCACTATGGCAGCTGGACAGCCGGCGACTGGCAGGAGCTTTACAGGAACACGTTTGGTAATGAATTCATTGAAGACATAAGCAGTGCCAAGAAGTGGGAAAAGATCTATGATGTGCCTGATAAACAAATATGGGATCTGCGCTCAAAAAACAGAAAAAACCTTCTGAAATATATTGAAAATCGATTGCTGCAGAACCTGTCACGCCGCCAGGAGACTCCACGGAAGATCTATCAGCTCATGGAAGCAGTTAATGAAGATGCCCTGACTATTGGATTTGCACGCCGGTTTGCAACTTACAAACGTGCTCACTTGCTGTTCAATGACCTGGAAAGATTGTCACGTATTGTAAATGACCCCGAAAGGCCCGTGCAGTTTATCTATGCAGGTAAAGCCCACCCCGCCGATAAAGCAGGACAGGAGCTGATAAAGCACATTCTTGAAGTGAGCAGAAGAAAGGAATTCCGCGGGAAGATTATCTTCCTGGAAGATTATGACATGGAGCTGGGAAGGGAACTTGTGAAGGGAGTAGACATTTGGTTAAATACACCCACAAGACCTCAGGAGGCCTCCGGTACCAGCGGCCAAAAAGCTGCACTGAACGGAGTTATGAACTTCAGTGTGCTCGATGGCTGGTGGGCAGAAGGATATACCGAGGAAGCCGGATGGCAGCTTAAGGAAGAGAAAACTTTCGAAAACCAGGAGTTCCAGAACGAGCTGGATGCTGAAACCATCTATAACACCCTTGAAACAGAGATTACGCCTATGTTTTACGATCAAAACGAAAAAGGCATTCCTGCAGAATGGGTTAGATGGATAAAAAACAACATTGCCCGAATAGCGCCACATTATACCAATAAGCGAATGATGGACGACTACTTTGAGCAGTATTACAATGAGTTGTTCCATTCATCTGAACGCTTCCGTCAGGATGATTTCAAACTGGCCAGGGCCATGGTATACTGGAAGAACAAGGTGCTGCGTGCATGGGATACCATACAGGTTGTGGATAAAAAATTGTTGAGCAATTCGGGCAAAGAGCTGAAGTTGGGCGACCTTTTCCTGGCAGAACTCACCCTTGAGGTGAATGATATCAAAGATTCCGATTTTGGTGTGGAAGTGGTTTTTTCGCGGAAATCACCGGGTGGTGATCGGGAAATGGTATCCGTTTATGAGATGGAGAAGGTGAAGAGTAAGGGCAGCCAGGTGACCTTCAAGTGTGAAGTGCCGGCCCAGCGCACAGGAGACTTTAATTATGCCTTCCGTGTGTTTCCCAAACACCCGGAGCTGGCACACCGCCAGGATTTTAACCTGATCAAATGGATATAATTATGATTTTCATGATAAGTCTGAATATGATTGTATAACCAAAACAAGTGAAATGAAAATATTAGAAGGAAAAACAGCCCTGGTAACGGGCGGATCCCGTGGGATTGGCAAGGCCATCGCCATAGCATTTGCAGAGACCGGTGCTCAGGTGGCTTTTTCGGACCTGGTTTATGATGATCAGGCAAAAGAACTGGAAAAGGAGCTTGAAGCCCTTGGTGTGAAAGCAAAAGCCTATGCCTCAGATGCCAGTAGTTTTGCTGATAGCGAGCACCTGGTAAAGGAGGTTGTCAACGAGTTTGGCCGTATCGACATCCTGGTTAACAATGCCGGGATTACACGTGATACGCTGTTGATGCGCATGACCGAAGAGATGTGGGATGATGTGCTTCGCATCAACCTGAAATCTGCTTTTAACCTGACGAAAGCTGCGCAGCGCTATATGTTGAAGCAGCGCCAGGGCAGTATCATCAACATGAGTTCTGTAGTTGGCATCGGCGGAAACGCGGGTCAGGCAAACTATGCAGCCTCTAAAGCGGGCATGATAGGCTTCACCAAATCCGTGGCCCAGGAGATAGGTGCCCGAAATGTGCGGGTGAATGCCATTGCACCAGGCTTTATCGAAACCGAGATGACGGCAAAACTGCCGGAAGATGTCAGGAAGCAATGGGCTGAACAAATACCACTCAAGCGTGCCGGTCAGCCGGAGGACGTGGCCAACATGGCCATATTCCTTGCTTCGGACATGGCGGCCTATGTTACCGGACAGGTATTTACCGTATGCGGCGGCATGAACAAGTAATGCGCATACCCAAACAAGATAATCATCATGATGTATTGCCAGCAGCTTAGTGTGGTACAGTTCAGAAACCTGGAAGACTTAAAAATTGACCTGTCTCCTAAGTTCAATTGTTTTGCCGGTCATAATGGGGCCGGCAAAACAAACCTGCTGGATGCGATTTACTACCTCTCTTTCTGTAAAAGTTTTACCAACCCCATCGATTCTCAGAATATCTCCTTCGAAAAGGAATTCTTTGTGATCCAGGGCGAATACAAGGTTAACGGGAAGACAGACAGCTTGTATTGCGGCCTGAAGCGTGGGCAAAGAAAGATTTTCAAAAGGAATAAAAAGGAGTATGACCGCCTGTCAGACCATATTGGCTCATATCCGCTTGTGCTGCTGAGTCCGGCCGACAGCCGGCTGATCCTTGGTGGCAGTGAAGAGCGGCGTAAGTTCGTGGACGGCGTCATCTCACAATACAACAGAGAGTACCTTTACAAGCTAATCACCTACAACAAAGCATTGCAGCAGCGAAATGCCCTGCTCAAGATCTTTGCCGAGAAAAGGCGTTTCGACCGGGAAGCTCTATCCATATGGGATGAACATCTCATTGATAACGGAGGCTACCTTTTTCGTGAACGTCTGCATTTCTTTCAATCCTTTCTGCCTGTATTTCGTGAGTATTATGCTTTTCTGAGCCACGATAACGAAAAAACAGATATTACCTATGACTCAGGCCTGCATGATACCGATCTGAAAAGCCTTCTGGAGGAAGCACGGGAAAAAGACCGTATCGCTCAGCATACTACAGTGGGCATCCATAAAGATGACCTTTCCTTTCTTATCCATGGCGAGCCAGTCAAGAAATTCGGGAGCCAGGGACAACAAAAATCCTTCATTATCGCTTTGCGTCTGGCTCAGTTCGTCTTTACCAAAAAGATCAAAGGGCTGAATCCCATCCTGCTGTTTGATGATATTTTTGACAAGCTGGACGAGAGCAGGGTGAAGCAGCTCATGCAGTTGGTAAGCCGTGAGGACTTCGGACAGGTATTCGTTACTGACACCCATCCTGACAGGTTGGAGAAACTCTTTGAAAAGATTCCCTCAGAGTGTAAGCTCTTCAGGATGCAACAAGGAACCGTTTCCAACACTAAAATCCTGAATCAGTCATCATAAGATCAGTGCCATGACCAAATCCAACACACGACCGCTGGGGGACCTAATCCGGGAGGTGCTAAAAAGGCACCGCCTTGATAGCAAGATTACAGAAACCCGTATCATGTCATCATGGGAAAAGGTTATGGGCGCACATATCGCGCGTTATACCGAGAAAGTGCTGGTCAGACAGGGCAGGCTGACGGTATATCTCCGCTCATCGGTTCTTCGCAATGAGCTGGAGTATGGCAAGGAAAAGATCATCAAGCTGGTCAATAAGGAGTTGGGTGAGGAAGTCATCCGGGATGTGGTTTTCAGATAATGACCAGCTCCACTTCCAATCTGCTTTTCCTGATTCGCTGAACACGGGCTTCGGCAGTGTCCCTGTTTTGATAATAAGCTGCAACCTGGTCGTCTGCAAATACCTTAACTTCTTCACCAAAACAATCTGCCAGGACAACTACCTTCTGGTTAAAACCATCTGTAAATATCAACTCCTCCACTCTCTCCACCGGAAAGCGGTATGTATTTCCGGTTTCATAGCATGGATGCAGCGGCTCCAGTAAGAAGTAACCCTCAGAAGCAAATTTGTCCACCCTGCATTCAATCTGCTGACCTTTTCTGAAGCCATAATGCATGTAGTATTTTTTTCTCAGAAGGTGCCTGTTTCCCGTGCTGTCTTCGAGTATATAATAGCTTTGACCATCATCAGGATTGACGGTTTCATCCGTGATGGTAAACGGATAGATCTGACCGGTTTCCAGGTTGGGATGTCTGACCTCCTCGCCGGCAATCACAAGAAAAAGCTTGCCTTTTTTGATCCTCTTCAGCTTACAGGGAACCTGATCCGGAGGGTTTTCCCACAATGCTTCATCATACGTGCGAACCTTCCATTCATTCCCCAAAAGGTCACGAACAATAAAAAAACGCTCATCCTGGTTGATGATGTTTTTGCGCCTGCCTTTGTTAACCAGCTCAAAGTCGTAAATGTTGCCTTCTGTATAGTGTGGATGTGATGGTTCGAGAAACATCCTGCCGTTGCAGTTAATCTTATCCACGCGACACGTGATGGTCTGACCGGGGGTAAAGCCATACTGGTGATAAAAATCTTTTGGCACCAGTATCTTATATCCATTGGGATCCTGCATCACGAACCATTCCTCATCAGGCGCCAGTGATATGACTTTCAGGATATGGAAAGGATAACTGCGTCCTTCTGTCAGGCGCGCATTAGGGATATTAACCTTTTTGATGTGCATGTATTTCAGATATCCTCTGATTGAATGATTTTTCCGCCTTTTTTTGTGATGGATTTTTTCATAGACTCAAAGCCATCCGGGTCGATGGGGCGGGTAGCGTCTTCCACAAGGCAGGTTTCGAAACCCTCACTGATAGCATCGAGGGCTGTAAAAGATACGCAGAAGTCACCTGCTAAACCTGTGACATATACGGTTTTCACACCTTTTCCTTTCAGATAATCAGACAGACCGGTTGTTTTCTTTTTGCCATTGTCAAAAAACCCGCTGTAACTGTCGATTTCGGGATCAAGTCCTTTCCGGAAAACCGCTTCCACTGCTTTCATATCTATATCTTTGGCAATTTCTGCACCTTTTTGACCCTGCACGCAGTGATCAGGCCAGAGGATTTGATCCAGCCCGCCAAGAGTGGTTTTGTCAAAAGGCTTTTTACCCTCGTGCATGGAAGCAAAGCTGCCGTGATTCTCCGGGTGCCAGTCCTGAGTGGCTACAATCAGCGGGAATTCTTTCTGTAACTTATTAATAACAGGTATTACCTTATCTCCATCAGGCACGGCCAGGGCACCACCTGGTAAAAAATCGTATTGCACATCTACAATAAGTAAAGCTTTCATATGTTTTGATTTTTGTCAAAAAAGCCGAAACGTCGAAATGTCTGGGCCTGCTATCAGCTGTCGGCTTGGCTTTTGCTATTAGCTATCACTAAATGCGACCTACTGCTCTCAGATGTAATTCTGCAACTTTTGTACCATGTTATCCCTGAGGGAAAGTAGCTTATCAGACACCCCCACCTTGTATATATGGGGAAAGTCAAACCTCTTGTGCTCTTCAGGGAGCTGTTTCAGGCGCATGGCGGCTTTTTCTTTCAGCTCAACAGGGCTTTTCTCTCCATTTTCGGTGATTTTTCCTTCAAGCATGTGTTTTACAAATACCTCTTCATGTGCTTTGCCTTCCAGGTTGAGGCTTTTTTCTTTTTGATAAGGGTGTGTCATCTGCTTCGGAAGCTTTTCATCTTCCAGCGCAATACAGTCAGCATAAAAGCAACTGTGCTTATCCAGAAAGCGTATCACCTTTTTCTTGCCGGGGAGTGTAGTTTTCTGAAGGTTTTCTGAAATTTTCAGCCTTGGTTCTTTGCTGGCATATGCCAGTTTATATACCCCGTCGATGGCTCCATCAGGTCTTCCAATGATCATGCTGGTGCCAACTCCAAATATGTCGATTGGTGCTTGCTGATCGATGAGGCTCTTGATGACATGTTCGTCGAGCTGGTTCGACACCACTATTTTTACATCATGGAATCCAGCCTCGTCCAGCATGCTCCGTGCTTTTTTGGAAATATAGGCGAGGTCGCCGCTGTCAAGTCTGATGCCTTTAAGCACATACCCTTTTTCTTTTAGCTCCCTGGCCACTTTTATGGCATTAGGCACCCCGCTTTTTAATGTGTTATAGGTGTCTGCAAGCAGTACACAATTGTTGGGGAATATGCTGGCATAAGCCCTGAAGGCCTCCAGCTCATTGGCATAGCTTTCAATGAATGAATGAGCCATAGTACCTGACGGAGTGATCTTATGATCGCGGGCTGCCATCATGTTGGATGTGCTATCGAATCCACCTATTATTGCGGCTCTGGAGGCCTGTATTCCCCCGAGCCCCTGAGCACGCCGCAATCCAAAGTCGGTAAGTATTCTGTCACCCGCTGAATATCTGATTCTACTGGCCTTTGTTGCAATAAGGGACTGAAAGTTTAGTACGTTTAACAACAGGGTTTCGATGAGCTGCACTTCGTGTAAGCCTCCATCTGCCCGTATAATGGGAGCCACCGGAAACACGATCTCTCCTTCCTGCATCCCGGATAAATTTCCACGGAACGAGAAGGATTTCAGGTATTCAAGATAATCTGAATGAAAGCCTTGCTGATGCAGATAGTCAATATCTTCCCGGCCAAAATGAAGTGACTGAATCTGCTCCAGTAGCTCATTAAGCCCGGCAAATATGACATATCCGCCCTTAAAAGGGTTTTTCCTGAAGAAATAATCGAAGGATGCCGGTTGCTCATGCCGGTTTTTTAAAAAATAGGCTTGTCCCATGGTGAGCTGGTACATATCTGTGTACAGGGCCGATAGTATGCGATTTTTATGCATTGAAGTGAGGTTTCCTGGCTTTTGAAGGTCAGGCTTTTACGACAAAAACCTGTGAGGTTTCATATTTTACGACTTTCACGGCTTCTCCTTTATCTATAAAACCTGTAAGGGCTGTTGCATCATATACATCATCATCTATTTCCACCTTACCGCTCGGCCTTAACATGGTAAAAGCCACTCCTGTTTTGCCTGTCAGTGTTGACATGGTGGCATCTGCAGACGTAAATCCCGAGCTCTTTGCCTGCACTGCATCGAGTGCCAGTTCACCAAAGCGGGTGGTACTGAAAAGTTTGGAGCCGATATAAAATGACCCGGTCAGGGATAAGAAGGTGGCAATGATCACGATCATAAAGGCCATCAGGATCTCTGACAGGTCCACACCGGTAAAGTCGAATCCTTCGTTGCCGACCATGGCAAGGGCCAATCCGGTGATCATCGATAAAACCCCGAGGATACCGGTAATTCCAAAGCCCGGGATGGCAAAGAGCTCGATGGCGACAAGGATCAATCCCAGGATAAAGAGGATGATCTCATAATGGCTTGCCAGGCCTTCAATATAGAGAGGTGCAAAATAAAAGAGTGCGGCGGTGGCTGCAGCCAGAATCGGGAATCCCACGCCCGGTGTCTGGAGCTCAAAATAGATCCCGCCAAGGATGAGCATGATGAGTATTCCGCTGACCACTGGATTTATGAGGAATTGAATAATCCTGTCGGTAAAGCTAAGGCGTTGCTCCACGATCTCATAGTTTTCAATTCCTGCAACTTCCAGCAGCTGCGGGATATTGTCTGCCATTCCTTCAGAAAAGCCCCAGCGCATGGCTTCTGAAGCGGTAAAGGTGAGCACTTTGCCAGCCTCAGAAACGCCTTCCACTTCGATGGAGGCGTCTACCATGGCTTCGGCAATATCAGGATCCCGGCCCTTGGCTTCTGCTGTGGAGCGCATGGTGGATCTCATGTAAGACTGAAACTTATCGGGCACCTCAGCGCCTGTGGCATCTACGACTGTTGCTGCTCCAATGTTCCCGCCCGGACGCATATATATCCGGTCTGCAGCAATGGAGATAAGTGCTCCGGCAGAAGCCGCATTGTTATCTATAAACACAATTACCGGAATGCGGCTTTGCATGATGCGTGTACGTATGGAATCTGCATCGTTTACAGTGCCGCCATACGTGTTCATGTGAAGCAGGATAAAATCGGCATTCAGGCTGTCAGCGGCTTCAAAAGCCCGTTGCGTCCGATGCCTGGCAGGTGGACCTATGTTTTCCTTTATCTCATATTGGTAAATAAGAAAAGTCTTGTCAGGCTGAGACTCCAGGGTCTCCGCCACACGATCCCTGCGTGGCCCATCAGAAGCTTCTGCTCCCAGCAAAGGGAAAAAAAACAGGAATGTGAGAAAAAATACGGTTTTCATATAGGTACATTATCCGAACGTCATCCTAAGAATATCTCTTACGAAATTAACACAAAAATACCATATATGTTCTATGATCACCAGTGAATCCTAAAGTTAAAGGTCAGGCCTTTCTGTGATCAGCCAGGAATTTCTCCAGCCCTATGTCGGTGAGGGGATGTTTGAGCAGGCCCATGATGGGTTTCAGGGGGCAGGTGACCACGTCAGCTCCGGCCTCAGCACACTGAGTGATGTGCATGGCATGGCGGATGCTCGCCGCAAGGACTTCCGTGTCGAATTCATAATATCGATATATGTCCACTATCTGCGCAACAAGCTCTACTCCATCTGTGGAGATATCGTCAAGGCGTCCGATGAATGGTGACACATAGGTGGCTCCTGCTTTGGCTGCCAGGATAGCCTGTCCGGTGGAAAACACCAGGGTGCAGTTGGTTTTGATACCTTTTGATGAAAGATGCTTGATGGCCTTTACACCGTCTTTGATCATGGGGACTTTTACGACAATCTGGGGATGAAGGGCTGCAAGGGCTTCACCTTCCTTCACGATGCCATCAAAATCCGTGGCAATCACTTCAGCGCTTACATCGCCATCTACTATCTCGCAAATATCCACGTAATGCTTTATTATGCTCTCTTCGCCTTTGATGCCTTCCTTTGCCATCAATGAGGGGTTGGTAGTAACACCGTCAAGAATTCCCAGGTCCATAGCCTCCCGGATCTCATCCAGGTTGGCCGTGTCAATAAAAAACTTCATATTACTTTTGCTTTTTGTTTTGGTATAAAATTACAGGCTTTATGCGTAAAAACATTGAACTTGCTGCCTATTAGGTTTTTATGTTGTGGTGGTTTGATAAAAAAAGGTGAGCCATGGTATCGCACCGCTACGACCGCCTACCCTTGCTACCTTCCGGTCCTGGGGGAATTCAGCGGGAGCTGGTCGTACCAGACTCACCAGATGCAAAAGTACACAAATCTGTCATCACAGCCAAACAAATCTTCTGACCGGCACGTTAATTTAGTCACAGAAGTAAGACTGCAGAACCTTTTAGAGGCATGGATCAGCTTAAGGAATGGCTTGATTTTAGCATTTTATCAACAGACATGTAAATATTTACTGCATATGGATTTTTTACCTGAAGAGCTATCGGCTTATGCCAATGAGTACACTACGCCAGAGGATGTTGTATTGCAACAATTAAACCGCGACACACACACAAAGGTACTTCGACCGCGGATGCTTTCGGGACACCTTCAGGGCCGCTTATTATCGTTCATAAGCCGCATGATAAATCCCGATCGCATTCTTGAAGTGGGAACTTACACGGGTTATTCAGCAATATGCCTGGCAGAAGGACTCGCAAAAGGCGGAAGGCTGCATACCATCGACCACAACCCTGAACTGGAGGACTTCGCTTTAAGCTATTTTAAAAGGGCAGGCTATGAGGATAGGATTGTTCAGCATACCGGTGAAGCACTGGATGTTATTCCGGCCCTGGAAGGTCCTTTTGACCTTATTTTTCTTGATGCTGACAAAACCAACTATGTCAGGTATTTTGACATGATATTTCCCAAAATGCGCGAGGGTGCCGTACTTCTGGCAGATAATGTTTTGTGGAGTGGTAAGGTGCTGGATGCTTATGATGATGTGGATGAAGAAACACAAGGGATCATGCGTTTTAACAAGCACATGAAGGATCATCCCGGCATCAGGCATTTGTTGTTGCCCGTGCGCGACGGGATGATGGTTGTGGAAAAAACAGCAGACCTTTAAAAGTTATTGTTGTCTTCAGGGCGTTGGAATAGTTCCTGGATACTGGTATTGATAGATATGTGATTGGGGGCGCCGGCCAGGTGATGGTTCGATCGGCCGTAGTTTAGCTGGAAGCGGGATATACGCAACCCAAACCCCCATGAAAAACCTACGGTGGAGAGCCGGCTTTCCACTTTCATTTCCTGTCTTCTTCGATAATTGTACCCGGCCCTGAAACTAAAACTTTCAAGGGGAGTAAACTCTACACCAACCACCACGTGGCGCATGAGATTATCTGCCAGGTCGCCCATTCTTTCCTGAAAGTCATCAGAACCATTGCCGTCAGGGTCTGTAAAATGGTCAGGGATCAGCGAGGGGCTCTCATAGGTGAGATCGTAGTTATGCAGGTTGTTTGCTACGACCGAAAACTGAAAGGGTGCATTCTCCAACTTTTTGGTAACGCCCAGCACGATGTCAAGCGGCAGTGGCTCGCGGTTACCATCATGATACTGTGTGATTTGCGTGCCCATGTTCCGGGCCACCAATGATACGGCAAGCAGCCGTTCCTGGTTATGATACGAAAAAGCCACATCTGTTGCCAGTCCGAATGAGCTGTGATCATGAAAAGAGGAATAAATAAGTTTCAGGTTGCTGCCGATGGCAAATTGTTCGTTTAATGCCCTGCCCCATCCTACCTGAAAACTGTATTCGCCTGCTGTAAACTGGCCGGTGATTTGGCCCAGCTCATTGGCCTCTACAAAGCTGCCATAATCAATATATTGTACGGCGCCGCTGAAATGGCCCAGTCGCTCGAAATAATGTGTGAACGCTACGGTTCCGTAGTTAATGTCATCAAAATAGTCAACAATGTTAAGTGAAAGGTGGTTGTTATGATCCTGGCTTAACATGGAGGGTATCATCAGCGACATGCCAAGATCCGGGTCGAACACGGGGAATCCGTATCCTCCAAGGGCAGTAATGCGGGCTGTTTGAGACAGATTCAGGAATTCATATACACGGCCACTTTGTCTTTGCGCGTAACTATTCTGGGCATATAACAGGAGCAGAAACAGGATTACGAAGGTATTCTTTTTCAACAACACAAACGGGTATATTAGGGTTACTTCTTATCAGAAACGGCCAAAGGCCTGATAATATTTTATTTTATTATAAAATATGCAAAATCCCGTCAGCAGGATCGTACCAGCTTCTGATGTATGTCATTCACCTGCGGGACCAACGCTTTTCTGCTATCATTGGTGATGATGAAGTCAGCAAATTTGACTTTCTCCTTTTCAGGCATCTGATGTTTTGCCCGTTGTCTGACATCATGATCATCCACGTGATCGCGTTCAGAAACTCTCCGGATTCTGACATGCTCAGGTGCACGGACCAGAATGATCTTGTCCATATTTTGATAATGACCGCTTTCAATTAAGATGGCAGCCTCCTGGATAACATAAGGGGCATGTGTTTGTTCAGTTGCCCAACGTTGAAAATCGTCTTTCACCCTGGGGTGAATAATGGCATTTAGCTGGCCTAGCTTTACCTCATCATGAAAGACTTTTCCTGCGAGCCTTTGACGATCTATCTGTTTTTCTTTCGTCAGGATGTCATGGCCAAAAATGCTTACCAGTTCATCTATGACCTCAGGAGTATTCAAAAAAAGTTTTGCCCTGTCATCGGCATAATAAACAGGGATCCCCAGTTTGCTGAAGAGCTCACAAACTGTTGTTTTTCCGCTGCCTATATTTCCCGTGACACCAACTAGCATATTGCTTATTCCCTTTTATTCAAGTATAACATAATCGACGCTGGATGGTCTGATATTGAGCACTTCGACAAAGGCCGGATATTTATCCAGGCGCACGTACAATCTTTCTGAAGCTTCCACATCTGCCTGCGGGCAGGTTATGCTTACTTCAAACATGTTTTCATTTACCACGCGGTAGTCTCTTAATGCCACCAGGTAAGTAAGTTCAACTTTTGACGGAAATAGCCTTAATTGCCCTTCTTCTAATGGCACCGGGCAGTCAATAGCGATGGGAAGTGTAATGGAAGCCTCTGTATACTCTTCCACAGGCAGATGCAGTCTTACCTTTGACTCTTCTGCTAGCAAAAGCACTGATGGCAGATCCAGATCCAGCGTTTTTCGTACGGTTGATCTGATATTCTCCTGGTGCCAATGGACTGTGCGGACTACTTCCATTGTGTCGAGTATGGTTTTGGGACCTGTAACAGCAATGCTATCAGGCTCTATGGTTATTTCTCCATACAGGCCAAATCGTTTTTGGTAGGATATGTCTTTATGAATTTCCACGGGCAGTGTTTTAGTTACTGCCGGAACCACCTCTATAAAGATGCTGTCTGTTTCTATCTGCGCTAACTGAGCCCAGTCGCCATATTTTTCCCGTAAAGCGTTGCTGAGGTCTTCGACGGTAATGTAATGGGCGAGTTGCTCTTCCCGTTGAACTGCGGGGAGGTCTTTAGCTTTAAAAAAGAGGGTATCCTTATATGCGAAATAGCGCTCTGTGATGAGCCTTAGCCCCGTGGTTTCCAGTGTATAGGATACAAGGCTGTCGCTTTGGTTCACGCCGGTCTTGCCTTCAGGAAAATCTTGTACTATAACATATTGTTGGAAGTCAGATTGATTTTCCTGTGAGAGTTTGGTGAATAGCCAAAATAAGGCGCTGCATATCAGACACAGCACAAATATGTGTAATCTGCGTTTGCTTGCCGCCTCACGGGGTGTTAGTGTCTTTTTCTTTCGCAATAAAAAGTTCCAGTTCATCAGCGTTTGTCACC
>SLEW01000060.1 GCA_007124575.1 Bacteroidales bacterium
CACTACCTGGAAACAGGTTCCGTCGGAATGTACGAAAACTATTTCCGGATGCGCCATACCAGCGGCAGCTGGGTATGGATATGGTCCAGGGGCCAGACACTGCGAAACCCGGACGGTTCTTTATCCGATCTGACCGTGGGCACACATATAAACATAACGGAAAACAAGCTGGCAGAAGAAGCGCTGCTAAAGGAGAAAGAGAAATTCGCCAAAATACTGAAAACAGCACCGGCAGCAATTTGCATGTTTCTCCGAAGACCGGACAAAAGTGTTTGCTTCTCTTTTGCCGGGCCTGAGATAAAGAATATATACGGTTTCACAGCTGAACAAATTCAGGACGATATCAAACTGGTTCAGAAATATGTCCATCCGGATGACAGGTATAGAATACGGAAAGAGATCGCCGGATCCGCCAGAAGTTTAACCCCATGGCATAGCGAATACCGTTTTTTAAATCCTGAAAAGGGCCTGGTGTGGACGGAAAATCATTTTATCCCCGAAAGGGAAGCAGATGGCACCATCACCTGGTACGGATTCATACATGATATTACCGGTCAGAAATCCAAAAAGATCACGGAGAAGGTGCTGTATGACATTGCACATGCCACATTTGTGACCAGCGACCTGGAAGAGCTGGCATTGGCGATCAGGAAACACCTTTCTGAATTAATAGATACCAGTAACTTCTATATTGCACTATATGATGAATCAACGGAGATGCTGTCTATACCATACGAACAAGATGAGAAAGATAACATTGAGCAGTGGCCGGCGGAAAAGTCCATGACAGGACTGGTAATCCAGGAGCAGAAGCCCCTGTTGCTGAAAAAATCCGATATCTTAAGACTGATGGATGAGGGTATCATTGAGCAGGTGGGTAATATGTGCGAAGTCTGGCTTGGCGTGCCACTGCTGAAAGGTGACCAGGCAATGGGTGCTGTTGTGGTTCAGAGCTATCAAAATAAGGATATGTATGACGAAAGCAGCAGGGAAATCCTGGAGTTTGCCTCATATCAAATCAGCCAGGCCATCCAACGGCAAAAAACCATTGAGGACCTGGTGCTGGCAAGGGATACTGCCAGGGAAAGCGAACTGCGTTTTAAAGCACTTCACAATGCAAGTTTCGGGGGCATTGCCATTCATGACAAGGGAATCATACTGGACTGCAACCAGGGCCTTTCGGAAATAACCGGGTTTTCCACAGAGGAACTCATCGGAATGGATGGTCTTCTGTTGATAGCAGAAAATTCAAGGGATATGGTGATGAAAAATATCCTTGCCGGATACGAGAAACCTTATGAGACTACTGGCGTAAGAAAAAACGGCGAACAATTTCCCATCCGGATAGAGGCAAAAAATATTCCCTATAAAGGCAAACCTCTAAGGGTAACTGAATTTCGCGATATCAGCGAAGATAAAAAGAGAGAAAAAGAGTTAAGGGTTGCCCTGGACAAAGCGCAGGAAAGTGACCGGCTGAAGTCCGCATTCCTGGCCAATATGAGTCATGAGATACGCACTCCAATGAATGGGATCCTGGGTTTTGCCGACCTGTTAAAAAATCCGCAGTTGTCTCGTGAAGAGCAGGATATGTATGTTGACATCATTGAGAATAGTGGCAAGCGAATGCTCAACATCATTAATGACATTGTGGATATATCACGGATTGAGGCAGGTGTGGTGGAAGTTGAGCTTGCTGAATCCAATATTAATGAACAATTGGAATATATCCACCGCTTTTTTAAGCCGGAGGCTGGGGCAAAAGGCATTCAGCTTGTCATAGCAGGTAAATTACCAGCAGAGCAGGCCATTTTATTTACTGATCACGAGAAGGTTCTGGCCATTCTCATTAACCTGGTCAAAAACGCCCTGAAATACTCTAAAAAGGGAACTATTGAATATGGCTGCAGGAAAAAAGGCTCATTTCTCGAATTTTTTGTTTGCGATACAGGCATCGGCATTCCCAAAGAGAGGCAAGAGGCCATTTTTGATCGCTTTGTGCAGGCTGATATTGAAGATAAAGACGCGTTGCAGGGTGCCGGGCTGGGACTGGCAATCTCCAAAGCCTATGTGGAAATGCTTGGCGGGCAAATTCGTGTTGAAAGCGAAGTGGGCAAAGGCTCGAGCTTTTACTGCACCATCCCATGGAAAACAGAAGCTGAAAAAAAGGCCATCCCGGAATCTGATGATGTGCTGACAGCAGAGGTGCACCCGATAAAAAAGCTGAAGCTTCTGATTGTTGAAGATGACGAGATGTCTTCAATGCTTATGTCAAAATACGTGCAACACCTGTGCAAAGAGATTTTATATACCAAAAACGGTACGGAAACCCTGGAAGTTTGCAAACAGCATCCGGACATTGACCTGATCCTTATGGATATCAAAATGCCCGGTATTGCGGGAGATGAGGTAACGCGGCGAATACGTCAGTTCAACAAAGACGTGGTCATCATTGCCCAAACGGCCAAGGCGCTCACGGGTGACCGGGACAGTGCCATGAAAGCAGGGTTCGACGAGTATCTTACCAAACCCATCTGTAAAAGAAAGCTTTTGCGCTGTATTGAAGACTTTATGAAAAGCTTTACATAAAGCCTTACAAACTACTAAGGTCGTTTTTGATCGTACCCTGACTGGGATCCTTTTCCAAACGTTTGGGTAAAAACCCTGCCGGATATTGGGTCACGTATTCCTTTCCAAAGAGGCGGTGGTGGATCTGGGTGTTTTTGTAAACGTCCCAGTCAAATTTCCCTTTCCTGCGAAAATAGAGTGTGATGCCTGATGAGGTCATCACAATGAAGGTAGAGTACAAAATGGCCAGCCAGAGCATCTGGCTCTGAACCGGCTCGTTGAAGCTCAACAGGATGATGGCAAAAGAAACCGGGCCGTTTTGGATGCCTGTTTCCAGGGATATGGCCCTCTGAAACAGCGGGAACATCCCAATTAACCTGGAAAACCAGTATCCAAAAAAGAAACCTGCCAAGCCCAGTCCGATTGTTGCAAGGTATACCTCTGCCGGTGTTCTCAAAAACAGTCCACCATGCCTGACAAAGGCCGTCATGATCAGATACAGTATAACCAAAACAGCCATAAAGCCGGCGGTGTCTTCAGCGGTTTTGGCCCATCCAGGTGATTTGCGCCTCAGGATCATACCAATGATTACCGGAATTAGTACAAGCACCAATGAGCTTATAATGTTAGCCGTTGGAATGACAAATTCCGTTTCGGCGCCTGCTGCTCTCATATCCGCTGACAACTGGGTGGTAAAGCGCACCGTGTACAGACTAAGGATGATGGGCATCATAAACAGGGCCATGATGGTGGATGCTGTGGTCATTGAAATACTCAATGCAACGGATCCACGCGAGAAGTAAGCAAACATGTTGGATGTGGTGCCTCCGGGCAAACAGCCAATCAGGATCAGCGCAATGGCAAAGGCGGGGTGCAGGTTCAGCACTATTGACAACCCCAGCGCAATTAAAGGCATCAAACCGAATTGCGACAAGAAGCCCACAAGGACACCCTTAGGATTCCTTGCCACAGCTTTGAAGTCGTTGACGGTAAGGCTGGCACCCATCCCGAGCATGATGACAAAGATCATCAGTGCCAGCAGGATTTGATCTTGTGGGTATAATAGTTGAGAGGGAAAATCCATTGCTTGTTAATGTTTGGGTGTCTTGTTATTGAAAAGGTCTGCGATCACATGCCCGTATTTGTCCTGCACCACATGGCGCTTTACTTTATAAAGGTTGGTGATTTCCTGTCCAACGGTAAACACCTCCGGCAGGATGCGGAAGTGACGTATCTGCTCATGCCTTTTGAAGCCGGAGGATGCAGTGATCATTTGCCTTATTTCCTTCTGGATGATTGCTTTGGCTTCAGGCATCCCTTCAAGTTCAGCGGGTGATGCCGGCTTTCTGCCATTCTTGCGGAACGCGCTAAGGTCAGGCACAACCAGGAGGCCCAGGAATTTCTGGTCTTGCCCAACAACCATGCACTGGTCGATGTAACGGCTTTGGCGCAATCTCATCTCCAGCGGTTCAGGCTCCACATTTTCGCCACTGGAAAGGACAATCGTTGCCTTGGAGCGCCCCAGTATCTTGAGGTTGCCATCGTGCGTGATCATGCCCAGATCCCCTGTGCGCAACCAGCCGTCAGCAACCGTTGCATCGGTCAGGGGTTGATCGCGGTAATAGCCCTTCATAACCTGTGGCCCACGCACCCGTATTTCTCCTGTTTTTCCTCTGCCTTCGTGTTTATCGTGCGCATCGGGATAAAGGATCTCTCCGGTATGGAGACAATGAATGCGGAGCTCTGTTTCCCTGATTGGTGGCCCCACGCTGCCCACCACAAGGTTGAGTTTTGACCGGACGGATATCACCGGCGATGTTTCTGTCATCCCATAACCCTCAAGCACGGGGATGCCCACATAGTTAAAAAACTTGTCGATGTGTATCGGAAGCGCTCCGCCTCCCGAGATGGTAGCTGCCAGCGAGCCTCCGGCACCAAGCCGGATGCGTTCCAGCACTGCCGCGTTAAAGAAACCGTACCACGGAAGAACGATCAGCCAGCGTATTACATGAAAAGGTGTCAGCAAAAGACGCTTCCAATAGGGTAGTGGCTTGATTTTGATCTTTTTGTTGGTGATGAAGTATTCTGAGTTTTTGTATTGCCTGGCGAGAAAATAGGCGATGTGGAAAAGCACCTGCCTGACAGGGTGGGATCTTTTGACCCCCATCAGGATCTTTTCGTGTATTTTTTCCCAAAGTCTTGGAGCCGAAGCCATAAAGGTGGGTTCGACGTTCTTCATGTCTTCGCTCAGTGTTTGTATGCTTGAATAATAGGTGCATCCGCCAAAGCTGATGGTGTACATCTCAATGACCCGTTCGAAAATATGCCAGATGGGAAGCACCGAAAGGATGCGGTCATTTGGACCATGTCTGCCGGGGAGGTTGCGGATCTGTGAAACCATGTTTTCGTGGGTCAGCATAACGCCCTTGGGTGTGCCGGTTGTGCCGGAAGTGTATATGAGCGTGAACAGATCGTCGGGTTTGATGCCCGCGATGCGTTTTTCTGCATCCCTGTTGCCGTTCTGCCTGATTTGACGGCCTTCCATGTAGATGTCTGCCAAACGCCTGGTGCCCTCAACAGCTGGAGCTTCAGGATCCAGAATAATGATTTCCCTGAGATTGGGAAGTTTACTCCTGAGCTTGAGCATCCTTTGTGCAAGCGCTTCGGTTTCGACAAAGCTTACCTTTATTCCGGCATGGTCCAGGATATATAACAGCTCCGAATCTGTCACATCAGCACCACGGGGAACATCAGCGGCGCCACAAAACTGCACTGCATAATCTGTCAATATCCATTCATAACGGTTGTCGCTGAAAAGTCCGATATGATCCCGGGCTTGCACACCCATGCTGATCAATGCCGTGGCCAGGTTCAGGCCTTCCTGGTATAACTCTTTGAAGGAGACCGGTTGCCACTTTAGTGCCTCCTTCCGAATGGCAAACGCAGGAAGATCTACATACCGGGATGCCGCCTCATGATACAATTGGGCCAGGTTTTCGGTTATAACCATGTGATCTTTTTGCTTTGCCATATTCTCTGTTTTGGTGAGCACTGAACCTTAGGGCCTCTCCAGATTTGTTTTTAAAAGGGGCAAAGTTATAAATGTTTTAAACATATATTTAACGAGTTGGTTTATTTTTTTTAGAAAAGCAATTTGATGGATAGTGTTTTCGCTATAAATGATTCAGTACTTCCCTGATGTTTTGTGCTTCCAGAAATCTGGGGTTGTCAATTTCCTGATCGATGGTTTCCCAGGCCCAGGTCACGTGATAAGGAACGTGCACTGCACAGCCACCCAGTTCCAGAACCGGCAGAATATCCGACTTTAATGAATTGCCCACCATTAAGAAGTTCTCTGGCTTGCAGTTGATGTTTTTGAGGAGCTTGATGTAGTCCTTCTTTTGTTTGTCGGGCATGATCTCGATGTGATGAAAATGCTTCTCCAACCC
>SLEW01000321.1 GCA_007124575.1 Bacteroidales bacterium
ACTATGAATGTGAAGGATTTGAAACAACCGGACACCGATGTGCTTGACATTAACAAGGATGTGAAGTGGGTCGGTGTGATCGACTACGACATTGTGACATTTGATGTGGTCATGACGACAGAGTATGGAACTACCTATAACTCTTATTTCATAGATGCTGATAAGAAGGCGCTGGTGGAAACATCCAAAGAGAAATTCTGGGATGTTTACAAAGCCAAGCTTGAGAAGGCCGGTGATCCGGGCGAGATTGAGTATATTATTCTTAATCATACCGAGCCGGATCATAGCGGTAACCTGGTCAATGTGCTGGAGTTGGCGCCAAGCGCTACTGTTGTGGGCAGCAGGCTGGCCATTCAGTATCTCAAAGACTTCATGGGAAAAGAGTTCAGACACCAGATCGTCAAAGATGGCGATACGGTAGATCTGGGTAACAAAACCCTGCGATTCATCTCCGCGCCTAACCTGCACTGGCCCGACAGCATGTACACCTATCTTGAAGAAGATAAGCTGTTGTTTACCTGTGACTCGTTTGGCTGCCACTATGCGCATCCGGATATGTATGACGATAAGGTGGGTGACTTCAGTGAGGCTTTTAAATACTATTTTGATGTGATCCTGAAGCCTTTCAGCAAGTTCATGCTCAAGGCCATAGACAAGATCCGTCCGCTGGAGATAGAAGCGGTGCTTACAGGCCATGGGCCCCTTTTAATGAAGGACTGGAAAAAGTGGGTTGACCTGAGCGAGGAATATGCCAGGGAGGCCCTGCAAACTCCGCAGAAAGACCATGTCTTTATCCCCTACGTGTCTGCGTACCATAACACAGGCATGATGGCAAACGCCATTCGCGACGGCATAAAAAGTGCCGGAAAATTTCATGTGGAGGTTGCTGACATAGAGACCATGCCGCTTGGCGATGTGGATGAAAGGGTGGCAAAAAGCAGTGCTATCGTGGTGGGATGTCCAACCATCAACCAGAACATCTTGTTGCCTGTATACCGGCTGTTTGCTGTGATCAGCCCCATACGTGACAACAAGAAAATCGCCGGATCTTTTGGATCATACGGCTGGAGTGGTGAAGCCGCCAGGCTCATCAACAGCACACTAGCCAATCTGAAACTCAATGTACAGGGTGAGGGGGTCTTTGTGAAGTTCACGCCGCACGAAGATGAATATGCCATATGTTATGATTATGGCAAAAAGATCGGAGAAAAGCTGGCGGAAAACACAAAACAGGATTAACAATAATCAGGAGGCCTTATCAAGCGAGCCGTAAAAAATATGACAGCTGCCGTGCTTATTGCCATGCTTCTTGCTGCATGTGTGAGCAGCAGACAACTTGCCACTGAGTTTGTGGTGGAGGAAACCGATTTGCATGTCCTTCTCCTTCCGCCGCCAGAGCTCATGAAAAGTTATGTGCCCGGTCATCCGGATGAGATGCCTGCCGACAGCGTTTTTGGACCGGATGATGACAGGGCGGAGTTTATCGGCGAGGTGGAGGACTCCCTGTTTGTTGAGGAGTTTATGTCATCACTCAGGCACTATCTCGACGTGCTGTATGTTAAACATTACGGACCTGATGACGTGGATGATTTTTTTGAACTTGACAGACCGGCATACATCTTTGCCGTAGGGCAGATGGAACTGCTGGAGTATATGGAAGAAGAGTTGTTCTCTGGCAGGGCTGACGGAGAACGTTACCGGGCAAAAGTGGATGTTACAGTAGTGGAGTCCAATGTCTGGTTTGAGTTTATGAAGCTTCATGACCCTGATCACGAAATGGAACTGCTTTTTGATGTGCGTTCTACCGGTGACTATGTAGATGGTCGCTTTGTCAGAAGCAGGGATGGTACGGTCCGTTTTGATCCGGAGAAATATCCTCTTACGCTTGCTGACATCTATGAACTGGCGTCTTTCTCCGGGAAGCGGAATGCCCAGAATATTTTTGACCACCTCCTGAATCTCACGGTAAGGAACCAACTCAGCAGGGACCTTGATTATTATTATCACTATGATGTGGATGAACACCGCCTCAGGGAAAGAGACTTTCCACCATTTATTCCGCTTGGCAAAGGGGAAGAAGATAATGATAACTAATCTTTGTAACGGGTAAAAGGTGTGGTGGTCTGTGAAGAAAAGTCTTTTTCAAGGTATTTGAAATAGCCTGCTATGGCTATCATGGCAGCATTATCCGTGCAGTATTCGAATTTTGGGATGTACACTTCCCAGTTGCCGCGATCTTTTTCCGCTTCAAATGCTTTCCGCAGCCCGCTGTTGGCTGAAACTCCGCCGGCAAGCGCCACGTGCCGTATGCCTGTCTGGCTTGCAGCACGCCGCAGCTGCTTCATCAGAATCTCAATAATATTATGCTGAATGGAAGCAGCAAGATCATTCATGTTCTTTTGAATGAATCCGGGATCTTTTTTTAACTGATCCCTAAGGAAGTAAAGGATGGAGGTCTTAAGCCCGCTGAAACTGTAGTTCAGGCCCGGCACTTTGGGATGCGGGAAAGGAAATGCGTTCGGATCGCCATCACGGGCATGTTTGTCAATGAGCGGGCCGCCAGGGTAAGGGAGCCCCATGATCTTTGCGGCCTTGTCGAATGTTTCGCCTGCAGCATCGTCGATGGTTTGTCCGATCACCTCCATCTGGTGATAATCCCTCACAAGCACAATCTGTGTATGGCCTCCGGATACCGTTAGACATAAAAACGGAAAAGGCGGAGCCTTCTGCTGACCCTCATCCTCTATAAAATGTGCCAATATATGGGCATGCATGTGGTTTACCGTGATCAGCGGGATTCCCATAGCCAGGGCAAACCCCTTCGCAAAAGAAGTGCCCACCAGCAATGAGCCTAACAAACCCGGCCCGTTGGTATAAGCCACCGCATGTATTTGATTTTTGCGTATATTTGCCGTTGCTAAAGCATTGTCAATGACAGGAATAATGTTTTGCTGGTGAGCCCTGGATGCCAGCTCCGGAACCACACCTCCGAAATCTTTGTGAACATGCTGATTGGCGACCAGATTGGCAAGAATATTGCGATCTTTTATGACGGCTGCCGATGTGTCGTCGCAGGAGGATTCAATCCCAAGAATATATATGCTCATAATGACAGCAGAATATTGTAACAGGCTATAATCATTTAGAAGACAAAGGTATCAAAAAACTAAAGAAAATATTTTTTGCTCTCCTGGTGGTACTGATCGTACTGCCAGCTATGTTGTATGGCTTCCTGCATGTGAATCCCGTGCAGCAACATGTGGCGGACAGGGTAGCAAACTATTTTTCAGAAGAGCTTGACGCAGAGATAGTAATCGGAGGTGTCGATTTCCGGCTCTTTCGCAGCGTGGTACTTAAGGATGTCCGTATCGAAGACCAGCAAAAAGAATCGCTGCTGGTAGCAAAGAGCCTGGCCCTGAAACTTAATAATTTCTCTCTCCGGAAAAAAGAAGCAGATATCCAGGAATTGTTGCTGGATGAAGCCTCGCTGAACATGTATAAAGAGAAAAATCAAGAGCATCACAACTTTCAGTTTATTGCAGATTATTTTTCCCAAATGGAGTCTGACAGAAATGAAGAAAAGTGGATGTTCAGTATAGATGCTTTCCGTATTAAGGATGCGGATGTTCGCTATCGTGACGTAAACGGCAGTAAAGCTGACCATGGCTTCAGTTACACAGACTTCCACCTGCAAAATCTTAATCTGGCAATACATGACATCCGGCTTACGGATAGCCTGAGGTCGTTTAGGCTGGACCACCTTAAGTATAAAGATTTGCAGGGTTTTGAAATGAACAGGATGGCCGCTTTAGTAAATCTTTCTGATAAATATATTGTCCTGGATCACGTGGTTGTGGAAACAGCCGGGACATACATTGACGGCAGGCTGGAAATGCATGCTGAAGAACTGTCTGACCTTACATCGCTTCATGATAAGGGAGATTTTGTTGTCCATTTTAACGATTCAAGGGTTGACCTCAGCGATATCGGGCATTATTACAGGCCGTTATATGGCGTCAGAGACGTCATGGAAATAAAAGGTACAATCCGGGGGGACGACAACCGTGTGACCGGGGAAGAGGTAAGATTGGCTTACGGGGAAAACACGGAGTTTCTCGGTGACTTTACCCTGAGTGACATCGGGTTGGAAGACCCACCATTTCTGGACATGCAGATAAAAAGACTCCAAAGCCGGGTTTCAGACATTCGCTCGTTTCCTCTTCCGCTTTCCCGGGAAAATGAGCATATATCTTTGCCTGATTATCTTGACAGGCTGGGTGATATTAGCTTTTCCGGCAACCTGGCCTGGAGAAACAATGATTTTTATGCCAAAGGCATATTGAATACTATGCTTGGCTATCTCGAAACCGATATTTCCCTGAAGACAGAAAAAGGAATGGACGGTTTTGATTATCAGGGTATGCTTGCTACAGAGTCTTTTCAGCTGGGCAAGCTTTATGGCAGGGATGGTATGCCTGATGAACTTACCATGGAAGCCATCCTGACAGGTTCAGGTCTGGGTGCCGAAGGACTGCAAATGAATATTAACGGGAATATCTCCTCTGTCACCCTGGATGGCCTTGAATACCAGGATATTTATCTTGATGGTGATTTCATGAATCAGAAGTTTGATGGCCAGTTGCAGGTGAATGATGAAAAACTGAAATTTGACTTTAATGGCCTTGTGGATTTTGAATCAGAAATTCCTGAGTTCCACTTCTATGCAGGCATTACCCATGCCAACCTCACAGGCATGAATGTTTTTCAGCGCGATGACGCATTTGGTTCGTCGCTGTCAGCGAATGTGTCTGTTAATGCCAGGGCAGCCAGTTTTGATGAAATGGAAGGTGAGCTTGTTGTCAGTGATATCCGGTATTCAGAAATCCCCCTGGATGCAAGCGAGCCGGATTTAGCTCCCATGATCTACACGAAAGACAGCATATACGTCAACAACACCATATGGTCAGAAGACAATCGACATTTTCGTGTACGATCCGATTTTGCTGATCTCGACGTCCACGGTAATATAACATTTAACAGGTTATGGGAATCGCTGCGCACTTTTGCCGGCAGTTATCTCCCCTCCCTGGAGCTGACACCTTTTGCTGAAAGTGAACTCTCATCTGATTATGCACAGGAACTTGATTTTTTTCTTCAACTGAAAGATACGCGTTTGCTTTCAGAGTTGTTCATGCCCGCCCTGGAGGTGTCTGACGGCAGCTGGATAAGCGGAACCTTTAATGCCTCTGACGGCATTTTGAATGTCGAAGGCCGGGCTGATACCCTGACCCTTGCCGGCAGAAAGCTCTACAGTTATCACCTGTTGGGAAAAAACGATCAGCAGCATTATGTTATTTCCATGACAAGCGACCGGCTGACGTTGGCTGAAAACAGATACCTGAAGGACTTTTCACTGGACAATAAACTTCAGCAAGATAGCATGGTGTCTGAGATACGCTGGGGCGCTGATGACTCAGACGATAACAGAGGTATTATTAAAGGGTATACCCACTTTTATGATGGGCAGAGAGTTGTAGTTACCATACCGGAGTCTGAGGCGCTCATTAATGGTAATATCTGGAGGTTTAACAAGGACAACGAAATTTTTCTGAACAGCAACCGTGTGGAAATACATCAGTTAAGGGCCTATCATGAGGATCAGTTTATAAGGGCAGACGGAGTGCTGAGCGCTGAAGAGGAGGACAGGATGGGGCTTTCCTTTTCCAATTTCAACGTGGCCTACACCGACGTGTTGCTGGGAAGCAGTAATT
This sequence comes from Bacteroidales bacterium, assembly GCA_007124575.1. Taxonomy (GTDB): domain Bacteria; phylum Bacteroidota; class Bacteroidia; order Bacteroidales; family UBA7960; genus PUPG01. Next base: position 5,772 of record SLEW01000321.1, read on the forward strand.
TCACTTTTGGTGGCATGCTGGATGGGTACTTAAGCTTCACCGGTTCATCCCAGCCAACGGGTATTGCTGCTGAAGTGGTTGTAAAAGACTTTGCTTTTAACAATGAACCTTTGGGCGACCTTGAGTTGCAAAGCAGATGGAATGATGCTAAACAGGCTTTTGAGGTCAACACCGCAGTAACCTGCCATGAAAGCGCAGACTCCAGTCAGCCTTTGATTGTCACTGGAAAC
>SLEW01000166.1 GCA_007124575.1 Bacteroidales bacterium
TCGAGCCCTACAATGCTTCCCAGCAGCACAATGTATTCCACGTTGTCGGGATACTGCATGAGTCCGGCAATAGGCTGCCGGAAGGCAATCACAAAAAAAATGAAAAGGCTGGATGTGGCAAGCACGGACAGCAGGGCGGTGCTGAACACCGCGTCTTTATGTTCGGGCCGGGACTCAGAAAACCGGAAAAGAGCCGTTTCCATCCCATAGGTAAGAACAATCAGTAAAAAGGCCACATAGACATACATCTCTGTGACCACACCATATTCTCCAGGTAAAAAAACACGGGTGTAAAGCGGCACCAGCAAAAAGTTGATGACCCGGCCAATGATGTTACTCAGCCCGTATATGGCCGTTTGCCCTGCCAGCTGCCTGATTGGATTCACGCCATCTTGTTTTTATGCTACTGTTTGGCTGCCTCTTGCGCGCGAATCTTGTTTTTCCAATCCTGGTAAGTGTTTTCAAAAAACTCCGGGTCATTTACCCTAAGCCATGTTCCGTATTTGACATAATCAGGAATACGGCCACCATTAGACTTCTTTTGGTCTTCTGGAATGCCCTGATGGTTCAAATGGCGCTCATAAGCAATTTTGCTCGGCCTGTCTTCTTTCCTGTTCATAGCATCTATTTTAAATGGCGACAGGGATGCAACACCCGCAATGGCATTGTGTCCTTTGTCGCTTGTTTATAGATCATTTTTTGTAGCCCCGACAGGAATCGAACCTGTATCTAAAGTTTAGGAAACTTCTATTCTATCCGTTGAACTACGGGGCCAAATTTAATCACAAAGATAAGGTCTTTTTTGTAAAATTAAAAACCAAAAGTACAAAAAAAGGACTGTGACGCCAACAAATTAGACTAAATGCGAAAATCAGGAGATGGTGCTGCCGTTTTCGAATGCTTTTTCAGGAGAAAGAAAGGCCAGTGAGCCATCTTTGTCCTCTGCCATGAGCAGCATGCCATGCGATTCGATGCCTTTGATCTTTCGTGGTTTAAGGTTTGCCAGCAGGACCACCTTTTTTCCCACCACTTCTTCAGGCTTATAGTATTCGGCAATGCCTGACACGACGGTTCGTTTATCGATGCCACTGTCTACGGTCATCTTCAACAGCTTTTTCGTTTTGGGCACCTTTTCTGCCTCCAGGATGGTGGCCACGCGCATGTCCATCGCAGTAAAGTCATCGAAAGAGACCGCTTCTTTCTGCGGTTCAACCTCCCTCCCTGCGTCGTTGTCTTTGCGGGTTTGCAGGAGTTTGTCCACCTGTGCCTGGATGGTGGCATCTTCAATCTTCTCAAATAACAACTCTGCCTTGTTGATCTGATGACCGGGATGCAGCCGGCTGCCGCCTGCCCCGCGCCAGTCTGCCTTTTCCAGGGCAATCATCTCCTGTAACTTTTTTGCCGTGTGAGGCAGAAAGGGTTCGGAGAGAACAGCCATGGAGGCCACTATTTGCAGGCATACGTTCAGGACGGTTTTTACCCTTTCAGGGTCTTCTTTATAGATCTTCCAGGGTTCGGCCTCTGTGAGGTACCGGTTGCCAAGGCGGGCGAGGTTCATCATCTGGGCAAGCGCCTCCCGGAACCGGTACTGTTCGATGTTTTGGCCTATCTTTTCAGGGAAGCCGCCCAGGCTGCTGAGAGCTTCCTCGTCAGACGCGCTCAGGGTGCCTGCCTCCGGCACCTTTCCGTCGAAATACTTATGGGTAAGCACCAGCGTACGGTTCACAAAGTTGCCGAAAATGGCCAGCAACTCATTATTATTACGTGCCTGGAAGTCTCTCCAGGTGAAATCGTTGTCTTTTGTTTCAGGCGCCGCAGCACATAATACATAGCGCAGCACGTCTTCTTTACCCGGAAACTCATCCAGGTACTCATGCAACCATACCGCCCAGTTGCGGCTGGTGGAGATCTTGTCTCCCTCAAGGTTCAGAAACTCGTTGGCCGGCACATTGTCGGGAAGGATGTAGGATCCCTCGGCATTCAATATCACAGGGAAGATAATGCAATGAAAAACGATGTTGTCTTTGCCAATGAAGTGAACAAGCTTGCTTTCGGGATCTTTCCAGTACTTTTCCCAATCCCTGCCATGTGTTTCACCCCATTCCCGGGTGGCCGATATATATCCAATGGGGGCGTCAAACCAGACATACAACACCTTTCCTTCGGTGTTTTCAAGAGGAAGTTTTACCCCCCAGGTGAGGTCACGTGTCACTGCCCTTGGCTGCAAGCCCTGATCTATCCATGACTTGCACTGTCCATATACATTCGGCTTCCAGTCGTGCTTGTGTGACTCCAGGATCCATTTGCGCAGCATGGGCTCATGTTTGTCGAGAGGCAGGTACCAGTGACGTGTTTTTTTCATCACGGGCTTGTTGCCGCTAAGCACAGAACGGGGGCTGATCAGGTCGGTAGGGCTCAGCGAGGTGCCACAGTTTTCGCACTGGTCGCCGTAAGCTTTTTCGTACCCGCAATGCGGACAGGTGCCCATGATGTATCTGTCGGCCAGGAACTGATTGTTTTCTGCATCATAATATTGCTCGGAGTCCTTTTCGGTAAAGGCACCTTTGTCATACAGTGTCTTGAAAACCTCTGATGCCGTCTCGTGATGAACAGGAGAGGAGGTGCGGCTGTAGATATCAAAACTGATCCCGAAGCGGGCAAAGGAATCTTTGATCAGCGAATGGTAGTGGTCAACCACCTGCTGCGGTGTTTTGCCTTCCTGGCGCGCCTTGATGGTGATGGGCACTCCGTGCTCATCGCTGCCGCAGATATATATCACGTCCTCACCCTTCATGCGCAGGTATCGCACGTAAATATCCGCCGGCACGTATACTCCGGCAAGGTGACCGATATGGATGGGGCCATTGGCATAAGGAAGCGCCGCCGTCACCGTGTGTCTCTTATAATTGCCTGTGCTGTTCATGAGTAATGGTGTTTTAATTTCCTGACAACATGTGCTGTATGACATGCCGGAAACCTGAAGCCCGGTTTCCGTGTTTTGGGTGCAAAGGTAGTAATTTTGATGTGTACACGTATTTCTTTGATCCGGAGAAAACATTAACTTTGTACTCATAAACTGACGTAATGGCATGTTTTGTGACAAGATGCAGGAACTGACCGCCGTAAATTACCTGTCGGGCTGCGTTTGTCGCCCGTCCGGAAAAAGCGGCAGGCGGTCATCCTATTCATGTCGCCGGCATGCATAAAACAGGATCATTTCTGAAAGGAGGAATAGAATATGATGGACATTCAATCCATAAAACAGCGTTTCGGGATCATAGGCTATTCTCCCAAGCTCGACCGTGCCATTGATGTGGCCCGCCAGGTGGCTCCCACAGATATCACGGTGCTTATTTCAGGGGAAAGCGGAACGGGGAAAGAAGCATTCCCGAAAATCATACATCATCTTAGCTCCCGCAAACATGGGCCCTATATTGCCGTTAACTGCGGTGCGATTCCCGAAGGCACAATAGACTCAGAGCTCTTCGGGCACGAAAAAGGTTCCTTTACCGGCGCACATGATGCAAGGAAAGGCTATTTTGAGGTTGTTAACGGTGGCACCATTTTTCTGGATGAGGTGGCTGAGCTTCCCATGCTCACCCAGGTGCGCCTGTTGCGCATCCTGGAGTCAGGAGAGTTCATAAAAGTAGGAGCTTCCAAGGTGCTGAAAACCGATGTGCGGGTTGTCGCAGCTACCAATGTGGATCTGCAAAATGCTGTATCGGAAGGAAGGTTCAGGGAAGACCTGTATTACCGGTTAAATACTGTGCCTATTCACGTGCCTCCCCTGCGTGAGCGAAAGGAAGACATTGTTATGTTGTTCAAGAAGTTTTCGGCTGATTTTGCTGAGAAATACCGGATGCCTCCCCTGCACCTCTCTCAGGACGCGGAGCAGCTGCTGATCAGCCACCGCTGGTCAGGAAACGTCCGCCAGCTGAAAAACCTGGCAGAACAGGTTTCTGTCATCGAAAGAGACAGGCAGATCACCGCAGACACCCTGAACAAATATTTGCCAAGGGAGCCCGACAACCCCTTGCCCGTTCTCTTCAACGACCAAAATGCAGAGACGTCCGGTCTCAGTGAGCGGGAAATTCTTTACAAGCTGCTTTTTGAAATGAAGCGCGACATCACCGACATGAAAAAGATCATCATGCAGATGCTCGACGACGATCAGGTGAGCAGGAGCTTCCAGGAGGAGCATGCACACCTGATAGAAAAGCTGGCAAAGGACCGTGATTTGCCGCAGGTATACCATGAACAGGAAATGAACGTTCCTGATGAGGAGGACCATGATGACCTGGTCGATAATTATGAAGAGGCCCCACACGAATATGTGGAAGAAAACCTGTCTATCCAGGAGAAGGAAAAGGACCTGATAGAACGTGCCCTGGAAAAGCACAACGGCCGGAGAAAGAAAGCCGCGAAAGAGCTGGGTATTTCGGAACGGACGCTTTACAGGAAAATTAAAGAATACGGGATTGGGTAGGCGCTGAACGCTTAAACGCAAATCATGATGCAAAACGTAAAACAAACATACCTGCTCCTCATCATCGTCTTTGCTATGTTTTTAGTGGGATGCGGGGTGTATTCGTTCACCGGGGCCAGCATCCCTCCGCAGGCGGAAACCATTTCGGTAGCGTATTTCCCTAATGATGCGAACCTGGTGCAGCCAGTCTTAAGTCAGCGGTTTACCGAGGAGTTGCAGGATAAGTTCATGCGGCAGACCAACCTCACGCTGGTGGAAGGCGTTGGTGACCTTCACTTTGAGGGCGCGATCACCGATTACCGGACCGAGCCTATCGCCATTGGCGATGATGACAGGGCCAGGATGAACAGGCTGACGATTACCGTTCGGGTTTCTTTTTTAAATGAATACGATCAGGATGCCGAATTTCAGCGAAGCTTTTCGCGCTACTACGATTATGACAGCAACAAGAGCCTGGCCCAGGTGGAGAATGATGCCATCGACCAGATCACCCAGGAGCTGGCGGAGGACATCTTCAATGAGGCATTGGTAAACTGGTGACAAATAAACATAAAGGGCTTCATCAACAAAGAAGGTTTCGTGGAAAAAACACTTGCGGACATATTATTGCAAAAGCGGGATCCTGACAAAAAGGCCCTTAGGTTGCTTGAAAGAGGATTAAGAAAATTCCCCTATTCACAGCCTTTGTGGTTGATGTATGCCAAAGTACTGAAAAAGCTGGACAAGCCTGGTTTTGAAGAGGCTGTTAAAAAGGCTGCAGCATGCGCGCCTGATCAGAGGGTGTTCAGGGCCTTTATTGCCGATAAGCAAAGACTGCCTGCACCTGCCGAAAAGGCGGAAGCTGCGGATGAAGAGGCCAGGGAGGCTGACCCGGCGCAAGCAGATCACTCTTCCGTCACGGATCAACAGGCAGGTGTCAGAACAAAAAAAAGGAATCATCAGGCCATCATCGACCGTTTTCTGGAAAAGGAACCACGCATCAGCGCTCCCAGAGACGACATCCCTGCAGGAGAGCTTGCCCCTGAAAGCCTCTCAGAACCTGATGACCTGGTCAGTGAAACATTGGCGGAAGTATTTGTTAAACAGGGTAAAATAGGACGTGCCATTGAGATTTTTGAGAAATTAAGTTTGAAGTTTCCGGAAAAAAGCAGTTACTTTGCAAAAAAAATTGAATCATTATCACAAGAAAACACATAAACCGAGTAAATAATGGGTGCTTTTGTATTATTATCCGTATTGATTTTCATCACCTGCGTCTTGCTGGTGTTGATCGTTTTGGTTCAGAACGCCAAGGGTGGCGGGCTGGCTTCTAATTTTTCCTCCAGCAACCAGGTAATGGGCGTTAGGAAAACCACTGACTTCCTGGAAAAGGCTACATGGACGCTTGCCATCATCTTGCTGGTGCTGACCCTTTCAACCTCTTTTGTGATACCCCGTGGTCAGATGGCCGCCGGCCCTGAAAGTGAAGTTATCGATCGCGTATCGCGCCGTGACTTCGACAGGACACAGGTCA
>SLEW01000055.1 GCA_007124575.1 Bacteroidales bacterium
ATATCACGGTGGAATTACACACACATGAGTTCGGAAGCTTTGTTGATGGTCGTGATGATCAGGAGTACAAAACTATTGAGATAGGATCCCAGACATGGATGGCTGAAAACCTGAATTATTCCTATGGTGATGCTGTACCCTATGATATGATGCCTCAGCACAGAGATGCTTATGGTTTGCTTTACAGCCTCGATGATGCCCTGGATGCATGTCCTCCCGGGTGGCATCTTCCTGCACCTGAAGACCTGGACCATATGGTTGAGTATCTTGCTTTTGATTATGTGGGTGGAATCATGAAAGAGCATGGTAGCGAGCATTGGAGTGATAATAACCGGTTTGCCAGCAATGCATCAGGTTTTTCCGCAAGGGGTGCAGGTTTCTATTACGGCGAAGATCTTGGCTTTATGAATTTTCACAAAAATGCCAATTTTTGGCTGACTCCCGAACATGATGATCAACCTGTTTATATTTCGCTGAGTGTTGGCGATGGCGATTTAACTATGAGCAGCGCAGGGAGCCCGGAAATGAAATTCTCCGTAAGGTGCATTCAGGCTGAATGATAGCATCATCATCAAAAAAAACATGAATCGCGCACTTGCGAGCTCTGCGAAGCCAAACCTCCATGCCATGGTTTTGACACACAGGCGAAAGATTATCCAATGGGGATTCCATCTACCCGATATTAAAATTGCAAACAAATGAAAACCATTAAGATAAACCGTCGTATCAAGGCCACTCCTGAGGAGGTATACCGGGCTTTGACCAACCCTTTTACCATTGAGCTTTGGACAGGAGAGCCTGCTGTGATGAGTGAGGAGCCCGGTTCACCATTTACTATGCTGGAGGGCGCAATAACCGGAGAAAACATAGCTTTTGAGCCTGATAAATCCATCCGGCAGAAGTGGCTCTTTGGCGAGGACCATGCTTCGGAGGTGCTCATCGAACTTTTTCCTGATAAAAACCACACCCAGGTGCGGGTCATGCATACCGGAATCCCGGATGAAGCTTATGAAAACATGTTGACTGGCTGGAAAGAGGTATACCTGGCATCACTGCAGGATTTTTTTGAGTTGGGGTAGGCGGGGCGTGGCTATATCGTGCCATTGCAGCTGATGCACTTCTTTGCTGTGACTGATGCACTTTGTATAAGGTAAGGCACCGGTGTTATACGTTAAACCGGACATGAAAGATGTCTCCATCCTGCACGGTATAATTTTTACCTTCAATGTTGAATTTTCCGGCCTGTTTGCAGGCTTGCTCTGAGCCCAGTTCGAGGAAGTCTGATGACTTCATGACCTCTGCACGGATAAATCCTCGCTCCATGTCGGAGTGAATCACGCCCGCGGCCTGGGGTGCCATGGTATTCTTTCGTATCGTCCAGGCTCGTACTTCTTTTGGACCGAAGGTAAAGAATGTCTGCAGGTTCAGCGTTCTGTATGCTGCACGGATAACCTTGTTTACCGCAGGTTCTTTCAATCCGAGGTCTTCAAGAAATGCTTCGCGGTCTGCTTCTTCCTCCAGGCTGGCGATTTCTGCTTCTGCCTGTGCTGCCACAATAAGCATTTCCGCGCCTTCCTCCCTGATCACCGGTTTTATTGCTTCCACATGGTGGTTGCCCGAAGCGGCTGAACTTTCATCCACATTGCAAACATAGATCACCGGCTTTACGGTAAGCAGAAAACAGTCATCAAGATACTTCTGGTCCTGCTCGCTGATGCTGAAAGTACGGGCAGATTTGCCATTTTCAAAGTGTTGTATAAGCGATGAGAGAACTTCCGTTCCCTTTTTGGCATCTTTGTCGCCTACCGCAGCTACTTTTTTCATGCGCTCCAGCTTCTTTTCAACCGTTTCCAGGTCTTTGAAAACCAATTCCAGGTCTATGATCTCCTTGTCGCGCATGGGATCTACCGAGCCTTCCATGTGTGGCACGGTATCATCATCAAAACAGCGCAGCACGTGAATTATGGCGTCGCATTGCCTTATATCGGCAAGAAACTGATTTCCCCCTTTCATCTGGCTCCCTCCCTTGGTAAGCCCGGGAACATCTACTATTTCCACTGTGGTTGGAACCACCTTTGCCGGTTTCACAATGGCTGCGATAGCATCCAGCCGCGGATCCGGCACTTCTATCTGCCCCAGGTTAGTGCGTCCCGGAATCTGATTTGCATTCGCCCGTCCGCGTTGCAGTGAGTTAAAAAGTGTGGTTTTGCCTGAACCGGCAATTCCTACCATTCCACAATTCAGTGCCATGTCATTCTTTTTTTTGAGGTGCAAAGGTACTATTTTGTTGTATTGTATTTACACTGCCTGTCCTGCATTTTGAATCCTTTTCATGGTTGAAAGGGGCCTGGCATTCGTTAATGTATGTCAAAAGATCTTTATTTGCAGGCTATTTGCAAAAACAGTTTTGGCATGAGCTTAAAAATGTGTTTTTTTGCAGGTAACAAATAAACCTGTGATGATATGGTACGTGAACTTAAAACAGAAAAGCTTCCCATTAAAATGTGGATTGATGATGTGGAGGCCGGAGCCCTTGAGCAGGCTAAGAATCTTGCCAACTTTCCATATGCTGTTAGTCATATTTCCCTGATGCCCGATTGTCATAAGGGTTTTGGAATGCCCATAGGTGGTGTGATGGCCACAAGGGATGTCATCGTACCCAATGCAGTGGGTGTGGATATAGGTTGCGGGATGTGCGCCGTTCAGACTTCACTGACGGAGATCCCCGGGAAACAGCTGAAAAGCATCTTGAATGATATTCGTTCCAGGATCCCGCTGGGTTTTAAGCATCACAAAAAAAGCCAGGATCCCTCGCGCATGCCCCCGGTTGATGAAAACGAGCCCATGCCAGTGGTTAATCGTGAGTACCGGAGTGCTATGCACCAGGTAGGAACCCTTGGAGGAGGCAATCATTTTATCGAGGTTCAGAAAGGTTCCGACGGCCGGATTTGGATCATGATACATTCAGGAAGCCGCAATATCGGCAAGCAGGTTGCAGACTATTATAATAAGATGGCGATAAAACTGAACCAGAAGTGGAACAGCCCGGTACCTAAATCGCATCAGCTTGCCTACCTGCCGCTTGACAGCAATGAAGGCAGGCAGTATATCAGGGAGATGAATTATTGTGTGGATTTCGCCCTGGCAAGCCGGAGACTTATGATGGACAGATCCCTCGAAGTTTTTGAAAACCATTTCGGTGAGGCATTCAAATCTGCCCCGATGATTAACATTGCTCATAATTATGCCGCTTTTGAAAATCATTTTGGCCAGGATGTTGTAGTACACCGTAAAGGGGCTACTAAAGCCGACCGGGATACAGTGGGCATTATTCCTGGCAGCCAGGGAGCAAACAGTTATATCGTCAAGGGGAAAGGCAACAAAGACAGTTTTGAAAGCTGCTCACACGGCGCCGGGCGTACTATGGGGCGTAAGCAAGCCATTCGTTCGCTTGACCTGCAGGAAGAAACCCGCAAGCTCAATGAGAAAGGGATCCTTCATGCCATCCGCAGCCAGCGTGATCTTGATGAGGCCAGTTCTGCATACAAGGATATAACCAAGGTGATGGAGTTACAGCAAGACCTTGTCGACATCCTGGTGGAGCTTGAACCTATGGCGGTGATAAAGGGATAATGCTTCTCCGGATTGTTTCAACAGAGGTGCTGGGCCGGGGGCGTTTTATCCGGCAAGATGACAGCAGGTGCAAAAGGCATACTTAGCCCTGGTTAGCTTACTTTTCTGACATTCTTGGCGACATCCTGCCCGTTGTATTTCTTTTCTACCGTAAATATCACCATGTCGCCCGTCATCAGATCATTGAAGTCTACATTTTCCACATCGGTATAGTGAAAAAAGAGATTGTTGTTGGGATACCTTATAAAGCCATAGCCATTTTTGAGACTTAGGACTTCGCCTTCCTGCACCTCCTCATTGCTTGGCTCCGAAGTAGTTTTTTCATGGCTCTGGCTTTCTTCCTGGACAAAAAGATTAATAACCAGGGGGTCCGTTGTGCCTGCACGGCTTTCGATCAGGTCATGCATGAGTACGGGGTAGGTTACCTCTTTCATGAGGTTTTGTGATGTTTTGGTGATCATCTTCTGGCCTTCGTCATTGGTAAACTCAAAATCCCAGCATATTAACATGACCCTGATACCAAGAGCGTTTATTTTTCTGATAAGCGGAACGAAATCACCATCGGAAGCAATGAGCACAAGCACATCCATCTTGTTGGCGGCCGCCATATCGTAAGCTTCCAGCGCAAGATGCACATCTACGTTTTTTTCTTCCCGTTTCCCGTGAAAACTTTTGGTGGGAAAGTAATGGGTCACCAGTCCTTCGGACATCAGAATGTCATCAAATACGCGTTCATAATAGAGCTGACTGCCACGTTGCGCAGCTTCCTGTGCACTTACCCTGCCACGAAAGTAATGCGACTCGGTGATGCGACTTAACTGTGCATCGATCTCTTCTTCCATCGCAACCTGCTGGCGGATAAACTCATGCAGGCCAGCAATGCTCAGGCGCCTCTTGCGTGAATGTACGTAGTTGTAATAATTGCTGACGTGAAGAAAATAATTGCCATCATAAAAGACACCAATGCGGATCATGCCGCCGCTTTTCTTATTATGCATATTATATCTTTAAAAATAAATAATAAACGAAAGTTTACTTGTTTTGTACCAATAAACTTATAAATAAAAACGCAAACCCTGCTTATCTATAAAAAACAACCAATAAGCTTAATCCTATGTTTTAATTTGATTGACCAGATAGCTATAAGTAGTTACGTTACTTTGCAAATATACAGATGTTTTCTGTTAAAGCAAAAAACATCCGGCATTTTCAGCCGAAAATCCCATATTTTTTACTAAAACACGTATTTTTGCAGCATATAGATGACCCCGTGGAAGTAACCCGGGGTTTCTGATTTTGGATTTTATCAGTATTCATAACGGCAGAAGGCTGATCATCAGGCCGGCAAGCCAGCAAAACAACAAGGTTATGGCAAAAGCAAAACCAGGTATCCCGAAAGGTACCCGGGATTTTGATCCCATTGAAATTGCACGGAGGGATCATATTTTCAATACGGTAAAGGAAATTTATCAGCTTCATGGTTTCCGCCCCATTGAAACACCTGCCATGGAGAATCTTTCCACCCTTTTGGGGAAATATGGAGAAGAGGGTGACCGGTTGATATTCAGGGTGCTTAATAGTGGGGACTTCCTATCCAAAGTAAATGAGGAAGACTGGAAAAATAAAAATACAGCCAGGCTTTCTGCCCAATTAAGCGAGAAAGCCTTGCGTTATGATTTAACGGTTCCTTTTGCCCGTTACGTGGTGCAACACCAGCATAAGCTCACTTTTCCCTTCAAAAGGTACCAGATACAGCCCGTCTGGAGAGCCGACAGGCCTCAAAAGGGCCGATATCGCGAATTTTTTCAATGTGATGCCGACGTCATTGGCACAGACAGCCTGGCCAGCGAGGCGGAATTCATACAAATCATCGACAAGGTGTTTTCCCAACTGAATATCGATGTGCGTATTCATTTCAATAACCGGAAAATCCTCGCGGGTCTGGCTGAATACATAGGTTACCCTGATCACCTTACAGCCATCACTACGGCCATTGATAAGCTGGATAAAACAGACCTGGAGAGTGTAAACCAGGAGTTGCTTGATAAAGGGTTGTCGACAGAAGCTGTAAGTAAGCTGCAGCCGGTATTGCAGCTGAGTGGCACCACAAGTGAAAAGCTGGACGTTTTGTCTGACATGTTGAGAAATATTCCTGTTGGGATGAAAGGCATAGAAGAGGTGGTGGAAGTTTTTGACACGGTTGCGGTAACTCCACTGCACTGTGGTCTGGAACTTGACCTTTGCCTTGCCAGGGGACTCGATTATTATACCGGCGCCATCATTGAAGTGAAGTCAGTGGATGTGCCTATGGGCAGTATATGTGGCGGTGGGCGTTATGATGACCTGACCGGCA